>CAYTZU010000019.1:2874-11364 GCA_964442725.1 uncultured Pseudomonadota bacterium | reverse complement strand
CTTTACCCCACCAACTAGCTAATAGGCCGCAAGCTCATCCCTCGGCGGCAGCAAGAGGCCACCTTTACTCCTTCGAGACCATGCAGGATTGACTTTAGTTTCCCAAAGTTATCCTCCACCAAGGGGTAGATTACTCACGTGTTACTCACCCGTTCGCTACTTTACAAGGTCCCGAAGGACCCTTCTCGTTCAACTTGCATGTGTTAAGCACGTCGCCAGCGTTTGTTCTGAGCCAGGATCAAACTCTTCACATTAAAAAGAATTTGAACCAAGCTTCTTACCGAATCAAAACTTATATATAAACCTAGTACTTCAGATTTCAAAGATCTGTAAAAAGATGCTCCCAAACTTGCGCTCAGAAACTCATTTCGAGAAACCGAGGCATCGGTGCATCAACGTGAAGTAAATTGTACACGTATTTTTTCGGTCTGCAAGTTTTTTGTAAAAAAAATTTTATTGCCCTAAAGCCAAAGAATTCAAACCATTTATAAACAATCTAAAAACAATAGTGCCAAAGCGCCAATGTTAGGCTAAAATTTAATTGTTTATTTAAAGAAACGCCCAAAATACGGTATTTCAAATGAATTTAGATGAATTAGCACAACTAATCCACGAGTCCGAAAAAGCCCTTGATTCCATCAAGCAAATCTACTCAAGGAATAACTTTGAGGACAAAATAACCTCAATTGAAAAGGAAACTTTAGCCCCAAATTTTTGGAATCAGAAAAACTCAGACAAAATTATGAGCTCTTTGAGCGAGCTAAATGATATCAAAAATTCTGTTTTAAGTATTGATGAAAAATTAAGCGATATTTCTCAGCTTTTAACGATTATTGAAAATAACCAAATTCAGATCGATGAGCTTGAAGATGAGCTCAACACTGTAATCAAGGAAATAAAAGCCCTAAAAACAAAGTTGGTTTTAAATGGCCAATTTGACCATGGAAACTGCTTTTTATCGATCAATCAAGGAGCAGGTGGCACTGAATCACAAGATTGGGCCGAAATGCTTTTGCGAATGTACTTGCGGTTTTGTGAACAGAAAAGAATGACTGTCAAAATTATCGATCACCAGCCTGGCAATGAAGCCGGTATAAAATCAGCAACTCTTTATATTGAGGGTAAAAATGCCTATGGCCTTTTAAAAGGCGAAAGCGGCGTTCATCGACTTGTGCGAATCTCTCCTTTTGATTCAAATAAGCGTCGACATACCTCCTTTGCGGCAGTTTTGACAACGCCTGAGGTTCCAGAATCACAAGTTTCGATAAAGTCAGACGATTTGCGTATCGACACATTCCGATCAAGTGGTGCTGGAGGACAACATGTAAATACAACTGATTCTGCAATTCGAATAACACACCTTCCAACCGGAATTGTTGTTCAATGCCAAAATGAGCGATCCCAAGGTCAAAATAAACAACAGGCCATGAAAATGCTCATGTCCAAACTTATTGAAATGCAGGAACAGGAGCGACTAAAGAAGCAAAACACTCAGGAAAAAAAGAAAATTGAGTGGGGTTCCCAGATCAGATCCTACATTTTATGCCCCTATCAACTTGTCAAAGATCACCGAACTGGCGTTGAAAACCCGCAACCAGAGATGGTTTTAAACGGAAACATAGACGAATTTATTGATGCCTATTTACAAGAATTTTCGCAATGAGTGGTCTTGGCCAATGAATAAAATCAATTTAAAAAATAGATTGAAAGATACCATTTTTCAAAATATGAAGGAGTTCATCGACTCAAACTCCCTAAAAAAGCCTATTTTTATCGTTGGACTTTCCGGCGGTCCAGACTCGATTTGCTTAACCTATATTTTAAATGAAATTTCCAAAGAACTCGATTTTAGCCTGATTGCAGCCCATTTTGATCATCAATGGCGGAGCGAGTCGAAAAATGATGTAAAGTTCTGCGAAGAATTTTGTCAAAAACGTGAAATCACCCTCATTTCTGGTTCGGCAGAAGAATATTTGCCAAAAATCAAAAAAAGTCGATCTTTAGAGGAAACCGGAAGGCTTCTAAGAATAGCCTTTTTTAGGTCAACAATGGATAAACTTCAGGCCAACACAATAATTTTAGCCCATCACGTGGGCGATCAGATTGAAAATTTCTTCATCCGAATGATCCGCGGAGCAAGCCTTTCCGGCCTTTCTGGGATTAAAAAGTTCAATAAGCCATTTTTGCGACCAATGCTTGAGTGCGAAAAATCGTCAATCATGGAGTTTTTGCTTGAAAATAGGTTGGATTTTCTCGTTGACCCAACAAATTCCTCGCACGATTTCTTAAGAAATCGCATAAGGCAAAGCGTTATTCCAGTTTTAGAATCAGTTGATTCCAGATTTTCAAAAAAAGCCCTTGAATGCATAAATCATTTGTCAGAGGAAAATGAAATTCTCGAAAACATCGTCCAATCAAAAATTCTTGTGGATAAAACTGGCAGACAAATTGTCTGTATCGAAAACTTTAAAGCGCTTGAAAAGCCTCTTCAATTCAGACTTTTAATAAAATTATTTGCTTGCGCGCAAGCCCCCTTCAAGCCAAGCCAGAAATTGCTTCTTGAGGCCATAAGATTTTTAACCTATCAGGGAAAAAACGGCTCAAAACAACATCGTCTAGGGGCAAACTTCTTGCTTGAAAAGAGCAAAATACATTTTTACGTTAAATCCGATGACCAATAACTTTTTCAATATCAGATTTTGAAATTGCGCCCTCTCTGACAATTTTTGGCATTGGATCTAAAAGACTGACAATCGTCGAAGCAACTGTATTTGCGCAATTTCCGTCATCGACAATTGCCGCAACAAAGAGACCAATCTCTCGTTGAATTTCCTCAGGACTTTCTAAATTTGGGCCACCAGAAAGATTTGCCGATGATAACAGCAATGGCCGCCCAACTGTTTTTGCTATTTTTTGAGTAGTTTGATGACTTGAAAACCTAATTACAACGCTATTTCCGTCAAAACAGGCATAATTTAATTTTGGATTTTTCTTCAAAACAATTGAAAGTGCCCCCGGCAAAAATTTGTCGGCTAACTTCCAAAAAATTTCAGGAATTTCCACTGTCAAATCGTCAACCTGATTAAGGTCTGAAATCAGTACAGGCAGCGGCTTGTCGTAAGATCTAAGTTTTGCAGCATAAAGTTTTTCAAACGCAACTGGTTCAATTAAACAAGCAATTCCATAAATAGTTTCGGTTGGAAGAACCACCAACTCTTTTTGCTCAAAAAGCTGTCTCAAAAAAACCAATGTTTTTTTATCAAGCTGCTTGGAGTGTATTATTTTCAATTTCAGCGCCCATCAACAATTTTATTTAATACAAACTCTATCCAAAGCAAATTGACTTTAATATAGCAATTTTGCAACCATCTAGAATGAAGTTTTTGCCTGATCTCAATTTGACTGGAAAAACACATGCAAAAAATAAATTTAATAATTCATACAATTTTAATACTTTTTTTAACTAATTCAGCGAAATTTGAAGAAAACCCTTTGTCTCAACAATCAATTGCTCAGGTACCTGCCCAAAATACAGAACCAGTAAAAATTGAAACTCTTGTCAATCAAGTACTAGATGCCTCGATGAGCAAGCCAAGCATGCAGGGACACTCTAAAAAAATCATCTCTGACACTACGGCTATTTTAGTTGCCGTAAGCAGCTATCTTTTCTCTAAAAAAGTTATCCCACTGGACGAAAACTCGAAAATTTTGTTTTCAATAATAATTTCCTATCTTGTCTTTCGATTATCAAATACTGGGCTTGTAAAAGTTTTCAAAAACATCAATTGGGATCCCAGAGATTTAGCTGTTGCTGAAACTTTGCTCGAGGCCATAAAAAGCGGCACGCAATTGACTTCTGATTATCAGCCAATTGAGGATCTTTTCAACCAAATAATTACTCAAGAAGTACAAACAAAAGGTTCAACATTATCCATTAGTAGAGGAAAAAAGATTGAGCTTTCTCAGAGAATTAGAAGTATCATTCAAGCTTTTAAAAAGTTAAAATCTGATAAACAATAAACTAAATTAAAAAACCCTTTAATCTGGGCTTTTTATGCCAAAAGTCGTAATTTTAGGCGCTGGACTAACCGGCCTGTCGATGGCTTATTTCCTTGAAAAATCTGGGTTTTATGATTATCAAATTTTTGAAAAATCAGAGCGTCCCGGTGGTTTATTAAAAACTCATCAAGAAAATGGTTTTACATTTGATCATACTGGACATTTTTTGCATATAAACAACCCTATTTTTGAAGGTTTTTTAGAGAAAATTTATGGTCTGAAAAATATGAACATGCTTAACCGCAAATCCTTCATTTTTTCAAATCAAACTTATACTCCTTATCCGTTCCAAAAGAATCTTTATGGCCTACCTAAAAACATAATAATTGATTGTATCATTGGTTTTATAAAGAGGAAAAATAGGCTAAAAAACCCAAAAAATTTTTACCAATGGGTTAAAAAACATTTTGGACTTGGCCTGGGAAAGCATTTCTTCTTCCCATACAACTCCAAATTATTAAACATTAAACCCAAAGAATTAATGCCTTCATGGACAGGCCGATTTGTGCCAAAGGTCGAATTAAAAGACCTTTTAGAATGCTCATTGGAGCAAAAAGAATATAGTCTCGATGGATATAACTCATCATTTTTTTATCCAAAAGATGGCGGAATCGAGGCTTTAGTAAAATCAATTGTCTCAAAAATTAAGCAAAAAATAGAAATTAATCATGAGGCCCATTCAATTGATTCAAAAAAACGACTTATTTATTTTAAAAATAATAAAACAATAGATTTTCAAACACTTTTTTCAACAATTCCATTAACAAATCTCTTAGAAAACCTTTCTGCGGGCACAAAATTTAATTTTAAATCAGTTGCTGAAAAATTAAGTTGTAATCAGGTTCTAAATTTCAACATTGGAATAAATCGTGAAAACTTATCTGAAAAACATTGGATTTATTTCCCAGAAAAAGAATTCAAGTTTTACAGAATCGGATTTTGGCATAATTTTTCAGATTCCATGGCCCCAAAAGGCCAATCTTCCCTTTATGGAGAGGTCTCTTTCAATGCTGAAAAAACAAAACAATGTAAAGAAGCCCTTTTGGATCAATCAATCAGTCAAATCTTAAAATTTTTTAATATTAAAAATTCAGAAGTTAGCATTCAAAAAACCTTGTTCTTGCAGCACGCCTACGTTGTCTATGATCGATGGCGAGAGGAAAATCTTTATAAAATTCACAAAGATTTAAAATCTATCAATATTCATTCAATTGGACGATTTGGACAGTGGAAATATTCAAGCATGCAGGAGGCCGTTCTCGATGGGCTTGAAAATTCAAAATTAGCTTTAGAAAAAGCTTTACCTAAAAAAGAAATCAATCTTATCCTTTGACAAATTAAACTCCTTAAATTTTCCTAGAAAAAATGGGAATTATTGTGCCAAAACCACACAATTTAAATGATTTTTATAGAAACAAAAAAGTATTGGTGACCGGAGGTGCCGGTTTTATAGGATCAAATCTCGTTGATAAATTAGTTGATTTAGAAGCAAACGTAACCGTTCTAGACAACTTTTCAACGGGTAAAATGGAAAACCTTAAACAATCATTACATAAAATAAGGCTCATCAATGGGGATATTACATCTAAAGAATCCTGTCGTGAGGCTGTTTGTGGACAGGAAGTAGTTTTCCACACAGCTGCAAAGACGGCTGTTTCTAGTTCACAACAAGACCAAGAAGAACTCTGGAAAGTTAACGTTTTTGGAACTGAAAATATTCTAAAAAACTGCAATAAAATTTCTACTTTCATTTTTTCTTCGTCAGCCGCAGTTTATGGCAACAGAGAAAATGCCTGTTGCGAAGATGATCAAACAAACCCAATTTCAAAATATGGCCAGAGTAAGGCTTTTGGAGAGGATCTATGCAGAAAATATGGACTTACCAATAAATTTAAAACTGTTGTCTTGAGGTATTTCAACGTTTTTGGCAATCGCCAAGACAAAGGTCCAACCGATTCATCCGTTTTGGTTAAATTTATGAAAGCCTTAATCGGCGGACAAACTTTAACAATTTTTGGTGACGGGCAACAGCGTAGGGATTTTGTAAATGTATCAAAAATTGTTCGAGCAAACCTTCTAACGGCTGCTTTTAGCGATAAATCTTATGATATTTTTAACGTAGCCAATGGCAAAAGCATTTCGCTTTTGGAATTAATCCAAGCTCTTGAGATAAATCTTGGTATCAAGGGCAAAAACATCATCCATAAACCAGCATTAAGTTGCGATATATTTTCATCACAGGCCAATTGTAGTAAATATAATGATCTGACAAAAAAATATCTAAAATACATTGGGGCAGAAGAAATAAACGATGAACCTATTAAATCCGATATTAACCTTTACTCAAATTGCCCTTGAAACGCTACCAATCAGCAGCACCGCGCACATTTTAATTGTAAAAAAGTTTTTCAATAATTTTTTGAGCGATAAAGGACTTTTTCCTGAGTATTTCTTTAAACTGTGCAATATTCCAACACTTTTTGTCTTGGTTTTTTATTTCAGAAAAGAACTGAAGACAGATTTTTCAATCATTTTATCAAAAAACTCAATGTCAAAAGCTAAAACTCAAAAAATATTAGAACTACTTTTTTATGCAGCAACTTCCTGTTTTGTTACAGGTCTAATTTATGTATTTTTAAAAGAAAAGTTTTTGAAAAAGGCTTTCATTGAGCCTACTCCACAGCTTTTGATTCTTTCAATGTCCACCTCAGCACTAATTTTGTTTTCTATAAAATTTATAAAGAATGTACACCCTAATAAAATTCTCAAATTTCCAAATATAAATATTTTTAGCGCTGTAATTATAGGAATTGCGCAATCAGTAAGTTTGATTCCAGGAATTTCACGTTTTGTTTCGACATACACAACTTGCCGATGGCTTGGAAACAATGGCCCACAATCAATTAGATACTCCTTTTTGCTTCACGCTATTCTTTCAATAGCCCTTGCAATAAAAGCTCTTTTCGTTGATCTCTTTGAAATGAAAATGACCATTGACGTAAAATCAACATTAGCTATTTTTCTAACATCGATTTTTGCAATGGTCATTTCAATATATTTTTTGAAGCTTTCAGACAATTTATCTAACAAAAATAATCTTTGGAAATTCGCTTTTTATTATCCAATTCCAATACTTCTGATAATTTTGTTAGCAAAATTTAAAATTTAAACTGTTTGTTGCCCAACCCATTCAAGTCTTGCAATTTTTGCTGTGTCGCTCTTTCTGATTCCCATCAACAAAACTTTTGTGTATCCACCAGGTCTGTCAACATACCTTGGAGCAAGTTCGTTGATAAGCTTTTTAACAACTGTCTCATCATAAGGAAGAGCCTTTTTAACTCTTCTGATAACATTAAAATCATTGCCCTTTCTTGCAACAGAAACAAGCTTTTCAACAAATTGCTGAACAACTTTGACCCTTGCTCTGGTCGATTGCAAATGCCCGTTTTTTATAAAGCTTGCAACCTGATTCCTGATAACGGACTTACGTTCGTCCGACCGCATATTTAACTTTTTCTTTCCGCTTTGATGACTAGCCATCGTAACGTACCCCTAAGTCTAAACCGAATTTTCAGATTTCTTTTTTATTTCCTTTTTAAGGTCAAGTTCCTTAACATTCATTCCAAATCTAAGACCAAATGCGCTGAGAACTTCCTTTACTTCTTTTAAAGACTTGCGTCCAAAATTCTTTATTTTCAATATATCTTCATCTGACATATTGACCAAATCTATAACCCTTTTAACGCCCGAGCTAACTAAGCAATTGTGCGCTCTAACTGAAAGCTCAAGATCATCAATTGATTTTAAGAATAAATCAACCGAAACACCTTGCGTTGGTCCACCACCAACAACTTCATTTTTGCTGACAACTTCAAGCTCACTAACGCCCTTTGAAATCTCACCAAAAGGAATTTCTTCGCAATCAAGAAATAATTCAAGCTGAGTTCTTAAAACAGAGGCCGCATAGCTAATAACTTCAGAAGGAGTTATCGTTCCATCGGTTGAAACCTTCATTATAAGCTTGTCATAGTCCATATCCTGCCCAACACGGGTTTTGCTGACCTCAAAGGCAACATTTTTTACAGGAGAAAACATCGTATCTAAGAAGATGCGCCCATCCGGCTGAAGTGAAACATCACTTGGCCACTGTGCAGGAACATATCCTCGTCCATTTTCAACAAAAAATGTAATTTTTAGCTTTGACTTATCTGAGAGATTGGCAATGACGTGATCCTTATTCATAAGCTCGAGATGCGAATCCGGCTTTATGTCAGCAACCTTGGCAGCACCTTTCCCAGAAAAATCAAGAACCATCTTGCCTGGCTGACCAGTTTTATTTTTAATTATGATCTGCCGAATATTCAACGTAATCTGAAGAACATCTTCAACAACACCATCAATGGAGGCAAATTCATTATTTACACCATCAAT
>CAYTZU010000019.1:0-2864 GCA_964442725.1 uncultured Pseudomonadota bacterium | reverse complement strand
TCAACAGAGGAAAGCATTGTTCTTCTCATTGCATTGCCCAAAGTTATTCCAAAACCCGGCTCTAGCGGTTGCGCAATAAGCTCACCGTAATTACTAGAAAGATCCTTTTTTTCCCAAGAAAGGCTCGGTACTGTAAGTGGTTGATAGTTCTTGCGCGTCATCAAACCCCCAAAATTACACTAGTTGAAAAAACAACATTTAATATCCTACTTCGAATACAACTCAACAATAAGGTGCTCTTCTGCTTGAATTTGAACCTCTGAACGCTCAGGCAATCTCGATACAACTCCAACTTTCTCATTTTTTCTAAGCTCAAGCCACTCTGGAACCTTAATTCCAATATTTAAACGTTTTTCAATAGCTGTTCTTACAAATTCTGGCTTATCAAGCGTTCTTTGAGAAAACGAGACCTTGTCCCCTTCTTTCAAAAGCATCGATGGTGACTTAATTTTTGCATCATTAACATAAACATGTCCATGAACAACCATTTGTCTTGCTTGCTTTCTGGAAGAGGCCAATTTCAATCTATACAAAATATTATCAACTCTTCTTTCAAGCAAACAAAGAAGGTTCTCACCGGTTTTTCCAGCTCTTCCTCGAGAAGCCAATTCAAAAAATCTTCTAAATTGTTCCTCTCTAACCCCATAGAATCGCTTAACTTTCTGCTTTTCTAGAAGTTGTTTTTTATAAATAGAACCTCTTTTTCCTGTCACACTTCTTTTATTTGCGGATTGTTGTCCACCTGCCACAGCGGCCTGAGCACCATCTCCCGCTTTTTTTTTTGCATGTACCTGACCGGCCATCTTAAGTAAACTCCTTGGTTCTCAAAAAAGCTTCGATAAATTAAACCCTTCTTCTTTTTTTTGCTCTTGCACCATTGTGTGGTATCGGTGTAACATCCCGAAGCAGCGTTATATTCAACCCAGAAGATTGAAGACCTCTAACTACAGAATCTTTCCCTGAACCAGGACCTTGCATACTAACCTCTGCAGTTCGTATGCCCATAGCTTTAAGTTCACGACCAACATTTGTGGCGACCTGTGTAGCCGCAAATGGAGTTCCTTTTCTTGTTCCCTTAAAACCTAGCTGTCCCGCGCTTCCTCGCATTAAAACATTTCCAAGAGTATCAGTAATACTTAACAAAGTATTATTAAAAGTCGATTTTATATGCGCTATAACGCTATCAACCTTCTTCTTTAACTTCTTTTTAGGTTTTTTGTAACTCATTATTCCCCTGCATACCACCAAAGAGTCTAGTAAAGTTCAGCCAATATTGATCGGCTAGACTTCATATACTATCATCTTACTTTTTCGTTGCAACTTTCTTATTAGCTATAATATTTCCCGTCTTTCTAGGACCTTTTCTTGTTCTGGCGTTGGTCGATGTCCGTTGACCACGAACTGGAAGCCCTTTTTTATGTCTAGTTCCTCTGTATGAGCCAATCTCTTGAAGTCTTTTTATATTAAGCGTAACTTCCTTTCTTAGCTCACCTTCAACCTTGTAACCATCATTAATTGCTTTTTGAATAAGTGCAACTTGAGTGTTAGTTAAGTCCTTAACTCTCAAATCAGGGCTTATTTTGCATTTATCTAAAATATCTTTGGAGGTTTTAAGGCCTATCCCAAAAATATATGTCAATCCAACTTCTACTCGCTTTTCTTTAGGAAGAAATACACCCTCTATTCGAGCCATAACGATACCTCAATCCTTAACCCTGTCTTTGTTTATGTCTAGGGGTCTTTGTACACAAAACCCTAAGAATCCCAAAACGCTTAATAATTCGACAACTGACACACATCTTTTTTATAGAAGCCCGCACTTTCATCGATATCCCTTTTCCCTTTTTTAATTTTTGTACCTAAGAACAATCCGCCCACGCTTCAAGTCATAAGGAGTTAATTCTATGGCAACTTTATCTCCAGGAATAAGTTTTACGTAATTCATACGCATCTTACCGGAAATATGCGCCATAACGATATGACCACCTTCGATGGAAACCTCAAAAGTCGCATTCGGCAAAACCTTAGTAATTATTCCATCTATTACAATATTTTCATCTTTTTTATTGGCCATATCTCTTAAATTTAACCACCTAACTAATCTGTTATTACTTCTACACCGCTCTTTGTCACTAAAACTGTATTTTCAAAATGCGCAGCAAGCGCTCCTGTTTTTGTCCTTGCCGTCCAACCATCTTTATCGATTACTACAGCACTTGGTGACTCTGTAATCATCGGCTCTATGGCTAAAACCATTCCTTCTGTCAAAATTGGCCCTCGACCAGGGGGTCCAAAATTTGGAATCTCTGGTTCTTCATGCATTTTCCTACCAATTCCGTGTCCAACAAATTCTTTGACAACAGCAAAACCATTTTTTAGGACAAAACTTTCAATTTCATGCGAAATTGTAGAAAGCCTAACCCCTGGCTTAATTTTGGCAATACCAGCATAAAAAGATTCTTTTGCAACCCGCTCAAGCTCATAAACACTTGAACTGCAAGTGCCACAAAAAAAACCCCTCGCCATATCTGCGCAGTATCCTTTAAAAGAGCCCACAACATCTATTTTAACAAAATCCCCATCTTTGAGAATCACCTCTTTTCTGGGAATTCCATGAACAACAACATCATTGACGGAAATACAGCTTGCAGCAGGATAGCCACCATAACCCTTACATTCAGGCTTCAATCCATTTTCAACCAACATTTTTTCAATCAGCGCGTCGATTTCATAGGTACTTACGCCAGGATAAACGCTTCCTGCAACTTGGTCTAAAACTTGTTTTAACCGTTTTCCAGCAATTTTTATTTTTTCGATTTCTGATTTTTTCTTAATTGGTATCATTGCTTGAAAATCAACTGCGT
>CAYTZU010000018.1:8784-12593 GCA_964442725.1 uncultured Pseudomonadota bacterium | reverse complement strand
TCCAGGAGCTTCGACTTCGAGCCATTTTGCTTTAATTGTTTCAGAACTTTTTAAACTAACAATTGTTATATCTAAAAGTTGATTGTTCATATTTGTCGAGCCTTTTCCTCGGCCTCTTGAATAGAACCAACCATATAAAAGGCGCTTTCTGGGATTTCGTCACATTTTCCAGAAACAATCATCTCAAAACCCTTAACGGTGTCCTCCATTTTGACAAATCGTCCTGGAATTCCTGAAAAGTGCTCGGCCACGAAAAGCGGTTGGGTCAAAAAGTTTTGAACCTTTTTTGCTCTATCAACAATTAATCGCTGGTCTTCTGAGAGTTCATCAACGCCTAAAATCATTATGATGTCCTGAAGCTCCTTGTATTTTTGCAGGAGCTTTTGAACAGTTTGGGCCACCTGATAATGTCTTTCCCCAACAATTTCAGTAGCCAGCCCAGAAGATGACGATTCAAGTGGATCAATTGCTGGATGGAGTCCAGCTTGTGCAATTTTTCTGGAAAGCACAGTTTTTGAATCAAGATGCTTGAAGGTCGTGGCCGGAGCCGGATCGGTGTAATCATCGGCTGGAACATAAACGGCCTGAACTGAAGTTATCGACCCACTTTGCGTACTGGTGATTCTTTCTTGTAAAAGTCCCATCTCTGAGGCCAATGTTGGCTGATATCCGACAGCTGAAGGCACTCGCCCGAGCAGTGCAGAGACCTCTGAACCGGCCTGCACATATCGAAAAATATTGTCTATGAAGAGTAGAGTGTCCTTGGCCTTTTCATCTCTGAAATATTCGGCCATTGTTAGCCCTGTAAGTCCAACCCGAAGCCTGGCGCCGGGCATTTCGCCCATTTGACCAAAAACTAATGCAGTGCTTTTTAAAACTCCACTGGATTTCATTTCAAGCCAAAGATCGGTTCCTTCTCGAGTTCGCTCGCCGATTCCGACAAAGACTGAAAAACCGCTATGTTCGATTGCAATGTTTCTGATCAACTCTTGAACAAGAATCGTTTTTCCAACACCAGCACCACCAAAAAGGCCAATTTTAGAGCCTTTTGTATATGGACAGAGCAAATCTATAGCTTTTATACCAGTTTCAAAAACCTCATCGCAAATTTTTTGTTCACAAAGAGCAGGCGGATTTCTAAAAATTTCCCATTTTTCAACTGAAGCAATTGGTCCAAGGCCATCAATTGGTCGACCAAGAACATCAAAAACTCGGCCTAAAACTTCCTCTCCAACAGGGGCTTTTATGCAACCTCCAGTATCAATTACAGGCATATCTCGTGACAGATTTTCTATTGGCTCAAGCGCTATGCATCGAACGATTCCATCACCCAAATTTTGGGCAACCTCAAGGGCAATGCTAACTTTTCTCTTGCTTTCATTTTCACTGTCGACGGCAAAAAGAAGATTTCGAATATTTGGCGAAGTTCCTAGTTGAAACTTAACGTCAATGACCGCTCCGTTAATTCTTAAAACGCTTCCCGTCGCCTTAGGGTTTGACATTTGACCTTCTAAATCTTTATTTTTTATATCTGCACTTTTCACAAAATTTTCAAGGTTTCTCAATAATATTCTTCCTTGGAATTTGATTCACATTTAGACCTTTAGGAATACTACGATTCTATTAGCTTTTCAAGGCTTTTCACTCAAAAAATAATTAGCATAACTAAATATGTATGGTACTTTACCATTTAATTGGTGCTTATCGTCATTATTCGTTTTTAGTTGTACTCAAATTTTATTTTAGGTAACAGAGTGTTTGACTTTATAAAGAGAAAGGTTTCCACTTTTTTAAGTGGACTTGGTGGTCGATTAAAGGAGCTTTTTTCAACACAAAATGGCAATAGCTCGATTGATTTTGAAAAGTTAGAAAAGCTTTTATTAGAAAGTGATGTTGGTGTTGCCGTTTGTGATCAGCTGATTGATTCGGTTAAGAAAATTTGTTCAAATCAAAATCAGGTCGATTATGAAATGGTTAAGCAAGAACTCAAAAAACAACTGCTTGAAATCTTGTTTGATTGCAAAAAAGCTGAAAGTTGGCCAAAAATTTTGCTTTTGGTTGGCGTAAATGGCGTTGGCAAAACGACTTTTGCTGCAAAGTTTGCCCATAAACTTAAAAGTAAAGGTTATAAACCACTTTTGGTTGCCGCCGACACATTTCGAGCCGCTGCAGTTGATCAAATTTCGGTTCTAGCAAGTCGCGCAAAAATAGATTTAGTCGAAGGAACCGATTCCCAAGATCCTGCAAGTGTTGTTTTTAAAGGTGCTAGCAAATTCATCGAAGGCAACTACGATCACTTGATAATTGATACTGCTGGACGACTTCATACAAAGGCCAATTTAATGACTGAGCTTGAGAAAATTGGCAGAGTTTTGAGCAAAAAACTCGGTGATTCAACTCAAATTTCAACTTGGCTTGTCATGGATTCAACGCTGGGGCAGAGCAATATTAGTCAGGCTGAGATTTTCAATGAATCAACGCAGTTGGATGGCCTTGTTTTAACCAAATGTGATGGTACAGCAAAGGGTGGTGGCATCTTTTCAATTGCTAAAAAATTTAAGCTTCCTGTCGTATTTTTAACAGCAGGACAAACTTTCCAAGATCTGGAAACCTTTGACCCACAGGATTATGTTGATAAGTTTTTAACATAACCGATTTTAATTGGTGCCACTTCGTGGAAAATTTAAATAAACCATTGACAATAAATTCTGTTGCCCAGCTTCTGGCAAATGGAGAAAACCCATCGATTCGACATTTTCAGGAGGCTAGATGGCTTTTGGAGCACGTTTTAGAAAAAAGTATACCTTCGATAGCTTTTGAACAAATAAATTTAAGCGATGAGCAATCAAAAAAACTTAACACCTTGATTTTAGAGCGCGTAAAAAACCAAAAGCCCCTGGGATATTTGCTTGGCAAAGTGCCATTTTGCGATCTTTGGCTTGAAATCTGTCCGCCAATTTTAATTCCAAGGCTTGAAACTGAGGAGTGGTGCAGTCACTTAATCGAAAAACTGCAACAAGCTAAGGCTTTAAAACCAAAAATTTGGGATCTTTGCTCTGGCAGCGGTTGCATTGCTATCGCCCTTGCCAAGGCCTTTCCGAGTGCAAGTGTCATTGGCTCGGACGTCAACCCAAGCGCTGTCGAACTGGCACAAAGAAATGCACATCAACAAGCGCTTTCCAACATAAAATTCTGTGTTTCTGACCTTTTTAGCAATTTCGAGTCGGAAACAAAATTTGATTTAATTGTCTCCAATCCCCCTTATATTTCAAAGGATGAGTGGAATGGTCTTTGTCCACAAGTTAAAGACTGGGAGGACAAAGCTGCGCTGTTGGCCGGTAATGATGGGCTTGAATTTTATCAAAAAATCATCAGCCAGGCCGGTAAATGGCTTGATCCCAATGGCTTGAACTGGCTTGTCTTGGAAATTGGGCATAATCAGGCCGAAGAGGTCAAAAAGCTCCTCGAGGAAAACAACTTTCAAGTTCAAGAGGTTTTTATCGACTCTTTTGGAAATCCACGGGCCATTTTTTCAAAAAGGCTTTGATAAAAAAGTTATTTCCTAAAAAAACAGCTTTTTGTGAGCTTTTGAGTGTTGGTATGACAAAATGTGGATTTCCTCTAAAATAATAAGGAATTCATATAGTTTGAGCTGAATACATTGGAATTGTCTGCATCATGAAAAACTTTATTTTTAAGTATTTATTAGTTTTATTAACGTATGGCAGCCTCTTTGCTCCGCCGCCCACCGACTATAATTGTTTAAGACTTGTTCATGCTCTAGCTGGTTGTTCTCAGGCTTCGATTGA
>CAYTZU010000018.1:0-8774 GCA_964442725.1 uncultured Pseudomonadota bacterium | reverse complement strand
GATTGATGATGAAACAACAACATTAAATAATATAACTCCTGACCAGTTTTTTTCGGCCCTCGATAAAGTAAAGAGGGGCCCCAACTGGTATGATTGGTTATTTGCAAGAGGTTATTCAGACCATGAGCTGGCTGATATTAAACTTACTTTTTGTGAGGAGCTGAAAATACAGGTCACTAATAGCTGTTTTCGTAATGCGCATCATGAATATGATAAAACATGGCATCCACCTTTGAGTTTATGGATGCCTTCGACAGAAGACTCAGCCGCGGCGCTGAACGAAACAATGTCCAAAATAAGAAAATTTTATGAATATAATAATGATCCCATACTTGCAGAATATCTAAGGATAGGTGCAAATTTGTACACGAAAAAATTTAACTGTAGTGTTTTTCCGCCAAGAACATTTAGAGAGAGTTATTGGTTTGATATAGTTGCATCTATTTGTGGGCTATGTATTTTATTTACCACATTAGTTTTTGGACCAAAAGTCTGTGACGCCGCCTACAAGCGATATCGAAAGAGACAAAGACTTGAACTCAGAAGAAAAAGAGCAGCTCGAAGAGCTTTAGTTGAAGATAAAGAGTGATCAACCATTTACCAACTTGGAAATAAAATTCAAAAATATTTTTAAATAAAATCTAACTAAAAAATCTAAATTTTTAATTATCAATTGATTAGACTGACAGCCGCTTTTATTTATCAGTTAAAAAATGGTTGCAGTTATGTTCCACAACAATCAACAATGTTGCTCAAAGAATTGGAAAATTGGCTTTTGGTTTACTTTAATTTTTGTGGGGTTGGTATTTTTAGTTTTTTGGAAAGACTGGTTTTCTGGGTCAGATGGAATTGCTGTTGCAACTACAAAACTCCCTAAAAATGCATATCCTTGCGTGATAATTGGCGGGGGCGTTGGTGGACTTTCTAGCGCAATTTATTTGTCACAACTTGGTTGTAAAACACTTGTGTTGAAAGGAGATTTGCCAGGCGGAGCCCTATCAAA
This sequence comes from uncultured Pseudomonadota bacterium, assembly GCA_964442725.1. Lineage (GTDB taxonomy): Bacteria > Babelota > Babeliae > Babelales > CAYTZU01. The sequence goes on along the minus strand of CAYTZU010000018.1, from coordinate 7,771 downwards.
GACCAAATCAGTGGAAAACTGGCCAGGGCAGTTCAAAATTGAGGGCATGGCACTTGTTGACAATTTTGAGTCACATGCCGATGAATGCGGTGCAAATTTAATCGATAAATCAGCGGTTTCTGTTGATTTTTCAAAGTGGCCTTTTTTGATATCAATTCCTGGAAGGAATGGATCTCTCCAGAAAATTAGTGCGCTTTCATGCATCATTGCAACGGGGGCTACTCCAAATAAACTTGAAGTTCCGGGAGAGGCTGATTTTTGGGGACGAGGAGTCACAAATTGCGCCATTTGCGATGCACCCATGTTTAAGGATCAAACGGTCGCCGTTGTGGGTGGCGGTGATGCGGCCATTGCAGAGATTGAAATTTTGCTGCCGATCGTTAAGAAAATTTATTTGATCGTCCGTTCGCAAGCTTTGAGAGCAAAGGGTGATCGCATTGAGAAAATTAAGGAAAATCCGAAGATTGAAATTCTCTATTCAAGTAAAATTGAAAGGATTCTTGGCGGAGAAGCCGCAGTTGATGGGATTATGGTTAAAACAAAAGATCAGGACGCGATAAAAATACCAATTTCCGGGCTATTTTTAGCAATTGGTTCAAAACCAAACACTAAGATTTTTAAAAACCAGATAAAACTTCGATCTGATGGAACAATCGAACTTTTTGATGATCAAGAAACCTCAATTAAAGGTATTTTTGCTGTCGGGGATGTCTCTGACACAAAATATCGACAGGCAATAACGGCTGCCGGAGCTGGATGCGTTGCTGCAATTCAAGCTCTCAATTTTTTAAACAAAAAAAATATTGATTTAAAAAGATTTTCACCAATTAAGAAAAGCTTAGGAGAGGAACTCAATTCTGAGCAATTGGATCAAGAAAAAAGCGCTGAAAATTTCGATGATTTTGTCTTGCAATTAAATAAAGATTCATCGGATGAGTCTGATTTAGGCGATGATGATTTAATTCAAGAGAATGAAAGCGCAGAAAAATTAGTTTTTGAGGTTCAATCTCAAAGCGATATCGATGAAGTCATTGGGCAATCAAATCGGCCTTATGTTGTCGATGTTTATGCTTCATGGTGTGTGCCTTGCCAGATGATGCATCCAATTTTTGAAAAATTAGCCGATCAATTTAAAGAAAAGATTGTTTTCCTTAAAGTTGATGCCGACAAAAGTCCCGAACTATTGAGCGGTTTGAGTATTAGGGGCGTTCCAACTTTCATATTTTTTGACAAAAGTGGAAGCATAAAAGATCGTGTTTCAGGGCAGATTAGTCAAGATGATTTTATTCAATATTTAAATAACCTCTTGGCTGAAAAAGATGAGGCAAAATAGTTAAAAAGTATGTTTTATAAGATGTTTTTAACATCGAGTTTTGCTTTTTTTTTAATAAATTCTTTCTTTGAGCAATGCTTTGCAAAACCGATTTATAGGTCTTTGTTCCGAGACATAAATCAACCGGCCTGTCTTGCCAAGCTGCCAGACAATGTTTATTCCTGTGTAATTGTTGGCGGTGGAATTGGTGGGTTGACAAGTGCAATTTATCTTTCTCAACTTGGGTGCAATACTTTGGTTTTACAAGGCCAAGAGCCTGGGGGGGCACTGAGTGCAGCAAGTTCTGTTCAAAATTGGCCTGGAGAGATAGCAATCAAGGGTTCATGTTTGGTCGAAAAGCTTGAGAATCATGCAAGGCATTATGGTGCAGTGCTTTCCCAAGAAGTGCTTGAAGCTGTCGATTTTTCACGGCGACCATTTAAGTTGACTTTGAAAAGCTCTCGGGGTGGTGGGCAAGATCGAACAATTTATGCTCTGACCTGCATAATTGCGACCGGTGCTACGCCCACAAAATTAAATGTTCCGGGTGAGGCCGAATTTTGGGGACGTGGGGTTGGCAATTGCGCAGTCTGTGATGGGCCTTTGTACAAAGACAAGGTTGTCGCCGTTGTTGGAAGCTCTGACAAAGCGCTTTCGCAGGTTGATCTTCTGAGTATTTTTGCAAAAAAAATATATATAATTGAGCAAGGCCAAAGATTAGAAAACACTGGCCTGAAAGCCTTAAATGCCAAAAATAATCCAAAGGTTGAAATTATGCTCTCCACGTCAATTGAAGAAATTTGTGGCAAACCCGATGGAATTAGTCACGTGATTGTAAATAGTCGTGAGCATGGTCGAAAAAAACTTGAGCTGTCTGGGGTTTTTGTAATGTTGGGATCAAGCCCCAATAGTGCGTTTTTAAAAAATCAATTAAAGATCGATGAAAAAGGTTTGATAAAACTAATTTCTGGGCAAATGACATCGGTGCCTGGAGTTTTTGCCGTTGGAGAGGTTTGTTCGGAAAAATATTGGCAAGCGGTTTGTGCAGCTGGACAGGGTTGTGTTGCGGCTCTCCAAGTTTTTGAGTCTCTGCCAAACAAGATTGCACTTGAAAATATTGAAGTTGAAAAGCTAAAGCCAAAAATAAAATTAGATGAGAAAAATATTGAGCAGAAAGCTCAAAAAAACAGCAAGCTCATTAGCGTTGAGCGGTTGTGCGATTTAAAAGCGCATTTGGCTGGCCAGGAAAAGCCATACATCATTTTTTTTAGTTCAAACTGGTGTTTTCCATGCAAAGCGATGAAGTTGATCATAGAGGATTTGGCCAATGATTTTTCTGACAAAATTTATTTCTTTAAAAGCGATGTGAGTAAAAATCCTGAATTAGCCTATAATTTTAATGTTAGCGCGACTCCAACAATTATTTTCTTTAATGGTAATGGTGCATTTTTCAAGCAGTTCATTGGCAAAGAATCAAAAGAGTTGCTGAGGCTTGAGCTCGGAAAATTGATTTCAAATAATTCTATGATTATTAATCAGGTTTATTAAATCTTTATAAAGATATGCCTTTTTTGGTATCAAATGCTCAATTTAACTTAATTATAGATAATTTATTTAAGGATTTTGTGGTGTTTGATTTGAAAAATTATAAAAAGTGGCATTTGCCGGTTTTAATTTTTTGGTTTTTCTATGCCTGTCCAAGTTATTCATTGAGCTTGCCAAATGAAAATATTCATCCATGTGTAATAATTGGCGGTGGAGTTGGTGGGCTGAATAGTTCTATTCAGTTTTCAAGGTTTGGATATCCGGCTTTGTTAGTCAATGGAATGGCTGGTGGACAGCTCGTTGAAAATCATTTTGTGCAAAATTGGCCAGGAGAAATTGGAATTGAAGGCAGTTGTTTAATTGAAAAATTTAAACAGCACGCTCGTTATTTGGGCGTAAAATTTATCGATGGACAGGTTTGCTCGGTTGATTTTAGTTCAAAGCCACTGACAATAACCGTTGATGATGGCAGCGGAGTTAAAACAGATTTAAAGGCTGATTCGTGCATAATTTCAACGGGGGTTAAACAGAATAAATTGGCAATTCCAGGCGAAGACGAATTTTGGGGACATGGTGTGAGCAGCTGCATTGTTTGTGATGCACAATTTTTCAAAGACAAGTCTGTGGCAGTCATTGGAACTGGTGATTCAGCTTTGTCGAAAATTGAATTTTTAAATCTTTTTTCAAACAAAATTTATGTCATCTCAAGGTCTGAAAAGCTCAGAGGTTTTGGCTGGAAGGCTCAGCTTTTAAATAAAAATCCAAAGTTTGAGATCCTTTTTTCAACAGCTGTTGAGGAAATTCTTGGCCAAAATGGAACCGTTTGTGGGCTTAAAGTAAAAGACAAATATGGACAGATCCGAATTATTGATGTTTCAGGTGTTTTTATTTCAATCGGGGCCGGTCCAAACACAGACATTTTTCAAGATCAACTCTCTCTTGACCAAGAGGGCTTTATAAAAGTTGATATCAATCAACGCACTTCAGTTCCAAATGTATTTGCAGTTGGCGATTGCTGCGTTTGTCAACAAAAACAGGCGATAACTGCTGCTGGACAGGCCTTTATTGCCTCATTTCAAGCTATTAAATCTTTGGCTTTAAACAAAGTCAAAACAGAGATTAATTCAACTTTTTCATCAAATTCTTCCGCAGAAAAAATAATAAAATCTGAGTTCATTCCAGGTAATGATAAAATTGTTGAATTTGATGAAAAGGACCTTTTAAACATGCCAAAACAAGGGCTTTTTAAGAGAGATGGGGATCCAATTATTGAGGTCCAAAGTATTACTGAAATCAATTCTCACATTGGAAAAGCTCAAAAACCCCGTGTCTTAAATATTTATACCACTTGGTGTCTTGCTTGTAACGATTTGCATCCAGTGTTTGATGATTTGGCACTTGAGTACAGTGGCAAAATCGCATTTTTCTCAGCCAATGCAGATAGAAGTCATGACATAGTTTTTAATTTTGAAATTAGAGGAATTCCAACGATCATATTTTTTGATAAAAAGGGGAATTTTGTCGAAAGTATTTATGGCGAAAAAATAAGCAAAAAGACGCTGGAAGACAAGCTAAATTCTTTGTTGAAAAAATGAAAAATAATTGACTTTGATTACGCTTTAAATATCGTAAGTTTCCTTGTTGTAAATGTCTGAAAAATATTTTTTAAAAGCTGGGGTTTAATGGTATTTGAAAGGCTTGAAATCCTTGAAAAGCAGAGACAAGAGGAAAGCATAAATCTTATTGCATCAGAAAATTATTCTAGTTTTCGAGTAAAACAGGCGCTTTCAAGCATTTTTGGTGACAAATACGCAGAAGGAAGCCCTGGCAAAAGATTTTATGCCGGCTGTGGTGTTGTCGATGAGTTGGAAGAATATACTTCAAATTTAGCCTGCAAGCTTTTTAAAGCTGAATATGCCAATGTTCAGCCACATTCAGGATCAAACGCAAATTTAGTGGCCTACGCAAGTCAGCTTGAAATCGGTGACAAAATTTTGGCTATGTCAATGAAGGCTGGAGGCCACCTGACTCACGGGGGCATTTCAAATTTAAGCTCGAAATTTTATAACTTTATTCATTATGGACTGGAGTCAAAAACTCAATTTATCGACTACAATCAAATTGAGGAATTGGCAAAAAAGCATAATCCAAAGATGATTTTGGCCGGAGCATCGGCTTATCCACGTGAGATTGACTTTGAGTTAATTTCCAAAATTTGTCAAAAATATAACGCCATATTTATGGTTGACATGGCTCATATTGCTGGGCTTGTTGTAGCAAAATTGCATCAAAATCCTTTTGATTATGCCGACATTGTCACAACGACAACTCAAAAAACACTTCGAGGGCCGAGGGGGGGGATAATTTTCTCGAGGCGAGAGCTATCAAAATCTATCCAAAAAGCGGTTATGCCTGGAGTTCAGGGTGGTCCACACATGAATTCGATCTTGGCAAAAGCTGTTGCACTCCAAGAGGCTATGAGCCCTGATTTTTGCCAGTATCAAAGGGCTGTTGTTGAGAATGCAAAGGCTATGGCCAAGGTTTTTTTGGATAATGGAAAGGTTTTAATTTCAGGTGGAACTGACAATCATCTAATAATTATCGATGTTTTTGAAAATGGCTGCTCAAAAAATTCAATTTCTGGAAAACAGGCTGAGCAACTTTTGGAAAGCATTGGAATTGTTACAAATAGAAATTTTATTACTGATGATCAACTTGGGCCTTTGGTTACAAGTGGTTTAAGGCTTGGAACGGCTGCTATGACGACTAGGCATATGGGCTTGGATGAAGCTGAAAAAATTGCAAAGTTGATAATCATAGCAATTGAAAATAGGCATCAACAGGCGGTTCTTGATGAATTATCCTGTCAAATTAAGCTTATTGCAAAGGCTTTGCCTATTAATTGACGGGCTTAAATTAGGCTGCAGGTCTCTATTTTCCATAAAAAGCTTAAAATAATCCAAATTCTTCTCAAATGTGGTAAATGCTTTATAATTCAGTATTATTACTGGGAGGGTTTGATAGAATAATGGGCTATTTAAAAGTATAATTTGTAGCTTAAGATCTATAATCATTTTTTGGGAAAATGAAATGAAAGCAACATCAGATTTTCGTCGTGGATCAACCAAAATCCTTTATAAGGACGAACCTTGGCTTGTTACAGAATTTAGTCACGTCAAGCCTGGAAAAGGTGGCGCTTTTGTAAGGACAAAATTAAAAAACCTTTTAACTGGTTTGATGTTGGAAGTGACCTTCCGTTCGGGCGAAAAATTTGACGATCCTGAAATGGAGCAAAAAAAAGTACAATTTCTTTATTCCGATGGGCTTTATCACTTTTTAGATCAGGAAAGTTTTGAACAAATTTCGATGTCCAAAGATCAAGTTGGAGAGGCTATAAATTATTTTAAAGAGAATGAAATTTACACAATTGATTATTTCAAGCAAAAACCAATTTGTATAGAACCACCAATTTTTATGGCTTTAAAAGTTGTTCAAACAATTCCTGGAGTTAAGGGAAACACTGTTCAGGGCGCAACAAAGCCAGCAACGCTTGAAACGGGGTTGATAGTAAGCGTTCCTCTTTTTGTTAACGAGGGGGATGTTTTAAAGGTTGATACAAGGACAAATGAATACATAGAGCGAGTTTAGCTTTCTCTATTCGGAGGTTTGATGTTGAATCGCCAAAGTCTTTCAAAAATGCTGCCGCTTAGAGCTAATACGCAGAGGGCTCAACGAGCTTTGGCGCTTCAATTGCTTTATTCAGTCGATCGATCAAATTACGAAATTACGGCACAAGAGGCCATCGAATTATTTTTAAAAAACTACAATCTTGAGGTTAATCCTGGGGATTTTGCCATTGAAATGGTACATGGCGTTGTAGAAAAAAATGATTTGGTCGAAAAAATAATTTCGCAATATTCCTCAAATTGGAAAACAGAGCGGATTGGTTGCGTCACAAAAATTATTATAAAGATGGCTTTATGGGAAATCATCGAGTCTAAAAATCCAATAAAGGTCATTATTGATCAGGCTGTTGAACTCTCTAAATCATTTTGCGAAAAGGATTCTTATAAGTTTATAAATGGGATCCTTGATAGGTTTTCAAAATCATTGGAAAGCCAAAAGGCTGATTTAGAAGATCAATCGGCAGAAACAAAGAAAGAGCGACAGGTTTCGATTTAAGGATTCTTAAATAGCCTTTATTGTTGGTTGTGACAGGTCGGCATAAAATTGCATCATAAATTGGCTACAGTTTTGAATTATATTTGTCTTTAAATTGGCACTTTCGATTAACTTTGGTGTCTCGCAAATCCACCTGCCTATACATGCATTGCTCAATTGAGTGTGGCAAGGATTTTCAAGCCCCTTTGAATTTGGGCTTTTGGCCATGGTTATCTTAATTTCTGAAATAAATTCACTCGAATTATTATTTAGCAACTCAAATTCTGAAAACCTTCGCTTAAATGGATTGCTGTAGATTTGAATTTTGTCTCCTAACGAATAAAAAGAGTATATTTTTTTAGCAATGTTTTTTTCTGGAAAATATCGTTTCACGTCAATTGGAGCGCCCAATGCATAGATCTCGTCAATTGAAATTGTTTTTCCGAGCTCCCCGCTTCTAACTTGCTCACCCAAAAGCTCGTTGATCTCCTTGGTTAAAACATTTACAAAGATCTTTTGGACTAATTGATCAAAAAGTAGAGTATTGCATGTTTTGAAGAGTTGCTTGTCCAGCTCATTACTCAAGCATTGATTGACTAGTTTTAAAACTCCTCGCTCAACGTCGGAATTTGACTTGTTGGTTGCTATAAAAATGAGTTGAGAGGCCAGAAATGCAATGTTTGCGCCATGGCTATGACCAATGATGATTATTTTTGTATTTTCTTGGTCGGAAGATTGCCGTTCAAAGATCAG
>CAYTZU010000017.1:0-12709 GCA_964442725.1 uncultured Pseudomonadota bacterium | reverse complement strand
GAGCCAAGTTGAAACAGTTTTGCAACGACGACTGGATTTAGTTCCAAATTTAGTGGCCACAGTCAAGGGTTACGCAGCGCATGAAAAGGAAATTTTCACAGAAGTTGCCAATGCGCGAGCTCAAATCGGCAAAGTCGATCTCTCAAGCATTGCCGGAAATGATGAAAAAATGGCTGAATTTGCAAAGTTAAATAGCAAATTTTCAAGCGCTTTGAGTAGACTTTTGGCCATCTCTGAGCGATATCCAAAGTTAAAAGCTGATTCAAACTTTTTAACGCTCCAGTCGCAGCTTGAAGGCACGGAAAATCGAATAAGTGTGGAGCGACAACGCTACAATCAGGCCGCTGCAAACTTAAATTATTACACAAGAAATCTAGCCTTGGCTTTAATTGCAAAAGTACACGGATTTAAAGCTCGTACCTTCTTTAAAGCCGATCTAGAGGCACAAAAGGCACCAACTGTTAACTTTGGATAAAATTTTAAAGTTACAAAAATGCGGAGTGAGCAATGTCCTTCCAATGGCAAAAAAACTTATTGATCAGCATTTTTTCACTTTCATTGTTCACTTCGATTTCATGCCGTAACTATGAGCTTGTGGGTCCAGTCAATGACTACGCAAAAGTTTTGACTGCCGACCAAAACCAACAATTGACCGAACTTCTTTTAAAAGAAGAAAAAATGACCGGAAACCAAGTCGTAATTTTGACAGTCAGTGAGCTCGAAGACCAAACAATTGAGGAGCTCTCACTCAAATTTTTTGAAAAAGTAAAACTTGGAAAAGTGGGCAAAGACAATGGCATTTTGCTCGTCTGCGCCATCAAAGATCGAAAAGTCCGAATCGAGGTCGGTTACGGACTTGAGGGAAAAATGACCGACGCCCAATGTTGGTCAATTATTTCAAATCAAATTGCTCCACAGTTCAAAGAAAAGAGATATTTTGATGGGCTTTTAAAGGCTAGCCAAAAAATCCACCAAATAATTGTCGGCGAGTTTGAAAATAATGAGCAAGACCAAGGTTATCCATGGTTTTATTATTTTCTGGGCTATTTGCTCATAATTTTAGTTGGGTTCTTTTTCATTGGTTTAATTTTTGGCCCACCAGAGTTCGACGAAGAGGAAATTGGCCCTCGAATCATTAAATCAAGCCTCTGGATTTTTTTGGCTTACTTGGCCAACATTATTGCCTTTTCAACCATTTTTGGATTTTCTGGCAAATTCATTGCCTGGCCAATTTTGCTTTCCCTGTCCTCAATTTTTTGCCTTACCGGCCTAATTTTTAAACCATTTCGAGTTCTCGTCGGCCTTGGAGTTTTTCTCTTCTTTGGAACAATTTTTAAAATATTAAAAGAATCTGCCAAAAACGATCGCCACAATGGTCCAAATAATCATTTCGGACACTCAGGTGGTTTTGGCGGCAGCTACTCATCAGGCAGCAATTCCTCAAGCGGAGGGGGTGGATATTCCGGCGGCGGCGGCCGGTCCGGTGGCGGCGGATCTTCTGGCAGTTGGTAAAAAAATTAAGGAGGGCCAAGTTTTCAAGCCCTCCCTTCTAGCGTTGCTTATTTATCGAATTATGAATTCACCCCAGGTTTTGATTTGCTTACACAGAAATAGCTTCCAAGAGCCCTTGCATCATTTATTCCTTGTTTGACAACTTTTCGTGGACTCATAAAGGCTTCGACCACGAGTTGTCTGAGAAGTGGGTCTTTGGCATCAGTGTGCAAAATCTCTCCGTGAGGAGCGTAATCAAATTTGACTGGTTTTAATTTGTCCCCTTGAATCTGGTGAGCACACATGTTATACCGACCCTCAACATAACAATCATCGCCATTCCAATAACCTTGTCGTTTGAGTTTTTTTTGATCAGTTTCAGGAGTTTTTGGGTTTTTAAGCTCCTTACAGGCGTAGTCTTTCTCGTGATTATAAAGCACGTGTTGGTTTATATCACGCAGCTTGAGATAACCACGAGCCAAACGAACAACAAAAATTGAATAAAGAGCAGCAAGTGTGCCAACTCCCAAAGCCCACTTTGCGCCCTTTGCCTTTGACATCTTTGATTTATTGATTGGATTGTGTGCCTTTACAACGGCCTGGCCATCGCCAGAAAACATTGAAAGGCAGAGTGCTGACAGTAAAATCTTTTTAATCATGACTTAATCCTTTTTGTTGATCTAAATTAATGATTTATCGATGAAAAAACGATAATCCTAATTTTGCTTAAAAACAAAGGCAAACCCTTGACTTTAGATTCACAAGCATTTTTATCAAAAAATTAATGTTTTTGAGTCAATTATATTTCAATCTGCAACATTGGCTTTTCGTTTGCCCACCAACGCGTTTGAAAAAAACAAGGAATCGAAATTTGGCGATTATAAAAGGCAATATTTTCTGCTATTTTCAGGCAATTAAATTTATGAAGTTTAGAACACAAAAACTTTGAGAAATTAATGTCTGAAACGCTAAAAAATGAGCATTCGACTTCAACCTCTGAGCATGAAATTCGCCGTCAAAAGGTCAAAGATCTGCAAGAGATCGGCATCAGCGCTTGGCCGGAATTCAAGCCTGTCGATGCCACATCCGACGAGCTGTGCAAAATCGCCAAAGAAAACACAAGCGAGGAAACCGCACATGCCTACGCCTTTTCCGGCCGAGTCATTGCAAAACGCGAACATGGTAAAACCTGCTTTTTGGTGCTCCAAGATCGAAAAGGCTCGATTCAGGCTTATTTTAAATCAGACATTTTGGGCCACGAGGCCTTTGAACACTTTTTAAAATTTGTCGATGTCGGCGACATTTTATGGGTCAAAGGCAGTCTATTTTTGACCAAAACTCATGAACCAACCATAAAAGTTGTGGAGTGGCAGCTTTCCTCGAAATGCTTAAATCCATTGGCCGAAAAGCACTCTGGCTTAACCGACACGGAAATGCGCTACAGAAAACGTTATTTGGACTTAATTTGCAATCGAGATAGCTTTGAGAAATTTAAAAAACGCTCACAAATTATCCAAGAAATTAGGAACTGTTTGATTGAAAAAGATTTTTTAGAGGTCGAAACACCAATGCTGCAGCCAATTCCCGGTGGAGCAGCGGCACGACCCTTTGTCACGCACCACAACACCTATGATTTTGACCTTTATTTAAGGATTTCGCCTGAACTTTATTTAAAACGCCTTGTGGTGGGCGGTCTGGAACGCGTTTTTGAGATCAACCGCAACTTCCGCAATGAAGGGATTTCGACAAAACACAATCCAGAATTTACGATGATTGAGTTTTACATGGCCCACGGCGATTATCGCAATGGAATCGATTTAACCGAAGAGGTAATCCGCAGCGCTGCAAAAATAGTCAGTCCAGATTTAAAGGTAAAATTTGGAGAACATGATCTCGATTTTTCAAGGCCTTTTGCACGTCTTTCAGTCAAAGAGGCCATTGTCGAATTTGGCAAAGTTGAGGCTCGAGAACTCGAAGAATCAAACATCAACGCGCTGCTTTCTCAAAACAAAGTGGCACTGCGAAAATCAGCCAGCTACGGCGAAAAATTATTTGCCCTCTTTGAAGCACTGGCTGAGTCAAAAATTGTTCAGCCAACCTTTGTAATCGGCTATCCAATCGAAGTCTCGCCACTTGCAAAGCGTGATCCAAAGGACCCAATGACGGCAGCGCGTTTTGAACTCTTTGTCTGCGGAATGGAGCTTTCAAACGGATTCACCGAGCTAAATGACCCATTCGACCAGGCAGAAAGATTTTTAGCTCAAGCCCAGGCAAAGGCGGAAGGAGATGATGAAGCGCATCACTATGACGCTGATTATATCAATGCTCTTGAATACGGCCTTGCACCAACGGTTGGCGTTGGAATTGGAATCGATCGATTGGTCATGCTTTTAACCGACACGCAATCGATCAAAGACGTAATTTTGTTCCCAACTTTGAGGCCAAAAGAAAAAGAATAAAAAAGAAAAATGAAAAAATAGAGGGGCCAAATCATAAAAATTCAGCCCCTCTATTGACTTATTTTATTGAGGATTTCCAGCTCTAGCATTCTTAATTTTATCTATTCTTCCTTTAAGATGTTCGCTTTTTAACCCGGAAAGATCCTCACCAGTTACATCACCTAAACCAGTTGCATCGGTAAATAAACTAGGGTCAACCTTTTGAAGCACTGAAGACCTTTCACATAAATGTGCCACGCTTGAAACAATCAGTTCCTCGGAGAACGGAAATAAAGAATATAGTTGAAATTTAAACGCAGTGAGAAAATCAACAACTATAGCAAACTGTCGTTTTTGAAGGCGCAAATCACCAACATTTAAATCATTAGAAGAAAAAATTGTCCATTCATGGCGAAGGCTACGACCATTAGCCAAATCACGAACTTGCCTCTCAAAATAATATGGAAGCGCCTCGGAATCCTCTTGTTGTTTAAATTTGTCTTCAAGCACATTCAAAATGTTCAAATCATGGGAATAATTCCTAAGAAAAATTACCAATCGACTTCTTATATATTTAATTATCTGATCAGCTTGATCTCCTGACCGAGCAATTCTTTCACTTAAACACGCCATTATTTTCTGCACGAAAATATTTAAGCGTCTCTTATAAATATCTCGCTTTACAATTGCTCGATATGGCGCGTCTTGCAAAGCCTCAATGGCATGAACAAATTCATTGAAATATTTGCCCAGATCCCTAAAGAAATTATGATCGATAACAAAACCAGCGTTAAAGGAATCGATGTGGCGAGCATGTTCAATGGGGTTAATTCCTTTATTTCCAATAATTAAATAAAAGATTTGTAGCAAAACCTCTTTTAAATCGGCCAATACCGATATTCGCTTAGCCTGCAGCACCAAATCATTTGAAACAGCATCAATATCACTATCAGCTCCTTCAAGAAAGGCTAGAAATTTGGCAACGGTGGGAATGTCTGTCTGCCAAGGAACCCAAGATGGATAATGTGCCCAAACATAAAATGCACAATCAAATGGTCGTTGGAGCGAAAGGCTGCGGCGGCGCAACTCCTCAATAAATTGATGCCGTGGAATCCAAACCGCTTTAGCCTGTTCACAAAAACAGGCTAAAAAGAACAATAAAAGCTTTGGAAGATGCTTATTCATGAAGTCGATCCTCAATTGAAAAAAAGGTTAAATAACGGCCAAAACATGTCCTAACACGTCAGATTAAGGCTATCAGCAAATTATAAATTTCAAATTTACATAATAAAAACAGGTATTTTTATTGTTTTTGATTATTTAATAGAGAATAAAAGCTTCGACTAGTCGACTGGCTGTAATTATTTAGTGATTATTGCACCTGATTGGTTTATTCTATTAGCAAACTTCACTGAAAACACACTTGACTTTGGTCCAAAACCAAACTGCCATAGGAGATGAGTCATCAAAATGAAAGTCCATTTCTGCCGGACTTTTAACAAATTTAAATATTGTTTCTAGGCCAGGCTTAACAAATTCCTCAAAAAATATATTTGCATTGCCAAAATTAAACTCAGCATCGAATTTGATTTCGAAATATTCTAAATCTAGAAAAAGCTTTTTGGCGGTATTTTCAAAGATCTCTTTGACTAATTCTCCACAAATACGACACTCTTGTTCAGGCAGATCATTGAGCAAACATTTAACAAATTTAGCCGGCATTAAATGTGCGATAAATCCAAACAATTTAAATCTTGTCTGCTCCACAAAGTGCACTTGCAATGCTAAAAAATCACTCAAAGGCCTCATGAAAGTGATGACTTTTAAAAGCAATTCTTCTGATATTTGTTCTAATTCGTCATCATTTAAATGATACAAAACGCTCAAAAAGCAGGTGTTTATCTTTATTTGTTCACGCTTCAATACATTTTCCAAGTGGCCCCGTGTTACAGGAGTTGTTTGTCCATAAAAACAGGCTAGAAATAAGAATATTATTGGAAATAGTTGTTTATTCATTGAGTTAAACATCATTTTAAATGGAAACTCACAAGGACCAAAAAAACAACCTACTAAAGCCCTTATCGATACCGCAAATAATAAATAATTAAGGAAATTTAAAACTTATTATAAAAACAGCCTTTCCCCATTAATTTTGGATAACTCTTGCCCAGGAATTTGATTGAAGCTGTGTAACGTCATGTAAATGTGAAGTTGATTAATCCATTAAGTTAAGGGTAGGGCGCGTACTTGTGCCAACAAGCCAAGCCGCCATTCGACGCTTCAGCCGTTTCACTTTCGCTTAAAGGCGAGACTTCCTTTAAAGGTTTAATTTGTTCCATAGCCTCTTGCGTTCGTGCCCACAGCCATCCTCGAAATAGGGCGCTCCCTGGTATTCCGCCTTCATGTCTTCTAATTTGTGAAATGAATCCATCATCAAGGTAGCAACCATCGGCACTGCGTTCAACGTAGCCTGAAAACATCTGACATTCACGCCGTGCAATTGCCAACAACTCAGAGAGTTTTTCAAAGGTTGGAATATTTGAAAAAAAGCTATTTAAGCTTTGAGCAAATGAGTCCCGCAAAAATTTACTTGCATTTTCAATCTTGAAGACCTCTCCCCGATCCGCAACTGTCGTCATAAAATAAGACTGGTCAGATAATAGTTTTTCAACAAAACATTCTAAAATGCCACAAATGCCAAAGCCATAATTTGCGCACTCTACCAACGAACAATCTTTCAATAAACATTTAACAAATTCTTTATCTGTTAATGGCAATTTCCCAATTATATAACTCAGCTCTGTAGCCTGTGTATGACGATTTTTCGGTAATTGCATATAAGAAGGAGTGGAGAAAAACTCATGAATAGGCTTGGCAAAAGTCACCATCTTTAAAAGTAAATCTTCATCTATCTTATCCAAACCCAACCAAAATAGATCTTTATCTAATCTCCCATCCAAAAATGACTCACCGATGTGTTCTATGATTACTTGCTTTGCGTAATCCCGCGTTACAGGCTTTAGAGATTGGCAAAAAAAGACTGAAAGAAAAACAATATTGAGAGCTTTTTATTCATAAAACAGACCTCCCTTGAAGGTGAAATTTAGTGATGGCCACAAATATGATTTATAGAATTTGGCCATTAATCTACCGTGAAATATAAAATTTAAAAATCATTTTCAAAACCTCATTTTTACCATTTTTAATGCTTCCACTATAAAATTAACACTCTTTTTTAATGAAAAATGGCCATTTTTAAGCTCTTGCAGCACAATGGTTGTAATTTTATACCTAAAGATAAAAAAATGGTTTAAGCTGCTTTCCAGCTGCCCATTGGGATAGCACAAATTAATTGTGTAATTTTCTAGGACCTTGGCATCAAATAAAACTGGCTTGCGCGATGCCAAAGAAGGTCCTTGAAGGTTGGTTTTTCGCCAATTGCCAGACTTTGAAAGAAAAATCTTATGAGCCAAACCGTACTTTATATCACCAGCAATCCAATGAAACGACGAACAGTTGAGCGATTCATTAGGCAACATGTCCCAGATTTCCGAATAGCCTCACGAGAGGTGGCTTTTTATGAGCCGCAGACCCTTGATGAGCCAAAAGTTATAACTTACAAAGCACTTGAGGCCTGGAAGATTTTTCGAAGACCGCTGATCGTCGATGATGCCGGTTTTTATCTTGAGGAATATGAATGTTTTCCGGGGCCCCTTGCAAAACCGACCGTCATCAGCCTTGGCTGGGAAGGCATGTTAAAACTTGCCGCCCCAGGATTTCGCGCCAGAGTTTATTGTCGACTTGGATACGTCGATCAGGCCGGAATGCTCCATCACTACAGAGGTGAAACTTCGGGATATTTGGACAAAGATATGCTTGGACCTTTGGTCGATCGACGTGGCGTTTATGCACTTTTGCGCCCAGATGACAGTAACTTAACAATCGCTGAAATGGCAGGTACTCCACAGGCCGATTTTTATTCGCCAAGAGCCCGCGCTCTGCGCGCCTTCGTAAAAAATACGCTTGAATTGCGTGGAATGGAACCAAAACCTGAAGTTGCTCATGAGCTGGATTCACTGCCAGATGAAAATCAGTCGATAAAGACCGATGAAATCATCGAGCTAAACGATCAAATAGGATCTGGAAGTGATAAGCCAGACGACGAATAATCCAGATTTCTTATGTAATTTGCCGCAAACGTTGAAGGGTCAAAAATTTGTCTGGAAAATGCCAAATTTTGACCCTAATGCGGTACTTGGCATCAGCAAAAAATTTAATATTTGCATTCCGGCTGCCACAGTTTTGGTCTCTCGCGGCTACAAAAATGAAACCGAGGTTTCAAAGTTTTTGTTTAGCTCAGCTGAACGCGATGTTGCCGATCCAGCGATCTTAAAAGATGCAATAAAAACGGTTGAAAGGATCGAACTGGCAATCGAACGCAAAGAAAAAATTTTAATCTTTGGAGACTATGATGTCGATGGAATGACCTCTACATCGATAGTTCTTCTTGCCCTGCTGCCACTTGGCGCAAAAATAAATTATTTCCTTCCCGACCGCGAAAAAGATGGCTACGGAATTTCCGAAATTGCCGTTACAAAGGCCGTTGCCGCCGGTTACAGCTTAATTATTACCGTTGACAATGGCACAACTGCACATCAGGCCGCAATTCAGGCAAAAAAACTTGGAATCGATTTGATCATCACCGACCATCACCAGCCAAAGGATGATCTGCCATCGGTTTTTGCTCTGGTCAATCCACATCAAACTGGCTGTCCATATCCAAATAAAAATTTTTGTGGCGCCGGAGTTGCTTTTAAATTAATGGACCTTCTCTACAAAAAAAGAAACTTAACTTTGCCTGAAAAGGTCTATGAACTTTTAATGATGGGCACGATCGCTGACATGGTGCCACTGGACGCTGAAAACCGTCACTGGGTTAGAAAAGGGCTTTCCGCACTTAAAAATAAAATGTCCTACTCATTTTTATGCATGGCCAAAAACGCAGGGCTTGATGCAGAAAAAAGCTTTTGGAGCGCCCAGGACATCGGATTTTTGATTGCACCACAACTCAACGCCCTTGGCCGAATTGATAATTCAAGAGAGGCGGTAAAATTTTTAGTCAGCTCAGAAAAATCTTTAATCGAAACGGTGGCCCAAAGGCTCAAAGAGATCAACGAAGAGCGTAAAAAAATTGACCGATCAATTTTGCAAGAGATCGAATTATTGATCAAAAATGGTGGCATTGACATTCTGGGCGGAAAAATTATAATGGCTGCCGATTTAAATTGGCCAGCTGGAGTGATCGGCCTTGTGGCTGGTAAACTTTTGGCAAATTATGCCCGACCAACGCTTTTATTTAATTTAACAAAAGATGGAATTGCAAAAGGCTCCTGTCGGTCAATTGTTAAATTTAATATTTTCAAAGCGCTTGAAAGAGTCAGGGATTTGCTAATCGCTTTTGGTGGGCACGCTTGCGCTGCCGGACTCAGTTTGCCAAGTAAAAATTTGCCAGAGCTCAAGGAACGACTTGAGGAGATGGTCGCATTAGAGGTCAACCCTGAAGATTTAGTGCCAACCCTTCAGATCGACGCCGATTTATCGCTTGTCGATGCTGGAAAAACCCTTTTAGACAACATAAAAATGTTCGAGCCGTTTGGCTACAGCAATTCAGTTCCAATTTTTTTAGTCAGAGAAGCGTCTTTAGTTCGTCAGCCTGAGCTTTTGAAAAATCAACATGTAAAAATTTTAATCTTTAGCCAGGGAATTTTAAAACCGGTAATTTTTTTTAATAGACCAGAACTTTACTCTTTATTTTTAAAAAATGAGGCGGCCCCTTTTGATCTTGTCGTCAACGTCAATGGAAATGAATGGCAGGGGCGCGTAAGCGTCGATTTTATAGGCCTTGACGTTAGATTTAATCCTGAAAATGAAGGATTACCATGAGCGGACAAACAGTTTCACTGATAAGCACAAATAAAAGAAAGTTTTCATTCTATGATAAAATTTTAAGGATAAATTTTCCTGACATAAGGCTCTTAAATCAAAACTTTCAATTTAAGCAATCAACGACTCTGGATGAATTTGAGATCGCCAAAGATCGAGTTGATCAGGCTTTGAAAATTTTTAACCCACCGTTCATCATCGATCAGGAAGGCTTTTACATTGACGGATTTCCGGCTTTTCCAGGGGTTATAAGTCGACAGATAATTTATGGGATGGGCTGGCCAGGAATTTTAAAAATCTCTGAGCCATCAAAAATGGCCTCACTATTCTGCCACGTTGCTTTTGTCGATTCCTCTGAATTGATGCATGTTTTCAGAGAACAAACGACGGGAACTTTGGTATCTTGCCATGATCAAAAAGCCACCGATTCAATTTATGATCACTTTGTTCCCATGGATCAAAAACTCACCTTAACCCAGCTTGAATCTGACGGCGAAATGGCAAATGCTTTTCCTCGTTACAAAGCCACCATGGCAATGATTAAATCAAAGCCATTTTGCCAGGAGTTTTCCAAGACAAAAAAAACAGTCTCAGCCATCAGTCACATTGTTTGAAAAAAGTATTTTTTATCACTAAAAAAAGGGCCCCTGAGCAAAAAACTCAGAGGTCCTTTTTTCACCAAATTTTTATATTAAAAAAAGATTTGCTGTAGGTTATTGAAAATAATTTTGTCCACCCGTCGAAAAGCTAGGGCCTCCAGAATATTGTAAATAAGGACTTACTTGTGGAACCGCCGCTTTTTTTGGCGCAGCTTTTGGACCTGGGCTTGGTCGGCGTACTGAACTTGACGACGAACTAGATGGTGGTGATTTTGGTTGCAATTCAAGTGGCATATCAATCAATTCAAAATCACTATCAACCGGACTTGATGGTCGAGCTGATCTAGGACTGACTGGTGAAACAACCACTGGGCTCGATGATCTGCTAGACACTCGACTAGGTGACCGTCTTGGACTCGCTAGCCGAGGTGGTCTTTGCGGCGATTTTGAACGTTGTGTTGGACTCTTTGGCATAACTAAAAGTGACGAAGTTGGAGTAGACACAGAAGAGCTAGAATAATATGGGGTTTTTGGGCTTAATGGTCTTTTCGATGTCGGAGAAGATTCCGAAGACAAAGGAAAACTTGATGAACTTGACAAACGTTGTTCGGCAGGCACAATTTTAATTAACAGTTGTCCAATAGCCTTAATGTATTGACTGATAAATTCATCATTTACTAAAACATATTGACCTTTTGTACGAGGATTAAGCCTGAAGAAAATCGTGCTTACAATTCCGCATTGATACAAATATTTATGCTTTCCATCAACTGATATTTTCTTGTTCAATTCTGTTGGACTCAGCCCATCAAAATATTGTCCTGGGCCATTTTGATAATTGAAACCACTCAATCCATACCTAAATCCACCCGAAGTTTCAATTTTAGCGCAGTCAATCATGATCAAAATGAGGTCAAGAAGAATCATTTTGGCACGCAGTAGACTTAGCTTCTTGTCTTTTTTGTAGGCGCTTTGGCTCAAACTTGCGTCTTTATCAGCAAAAATCTGTTTATGAGCTTGAATAACACCTATAAATTTGCACGCGGAAGCTTTAGCAAACCTTTGATTTGTCGTTAAAAATTTGTATGCACAGTCAATTAAAAGATCACAAACTGTCTCCAAATCTAATTTAGCTTCACTTGGTTGGATAAAACTTGTGTCTAATCCAAGCCGATCCGCAAGCTCTTTGTAAAAGCGAATTGCTTCCGCATAATCTCTGGCTCCATAACCATCAATTGGCGGAATTCGACCTAGAGAATCGGTCAGTAGACCCTGCCAAGAAACTTTAACCAATCCAGGCGCAGCCGGCTGAATTTCTCTTTGACCAGAAATTGCGCCCTGACTGGAAGTTGGACTTGGTGGTCTGATCGTTGAAGACCTTCTGACGGGCAAAATCGATCTTTGTCGTGGACCGACAGATGATCGCCTGACAGGACTCGATGGCCTTCGAACTGGAGATAACGATGAAGAAGGCGAGAAGGAAGGACTTGAAAAACTAGAATTTGTAGTTGGTGTCCTAGGCGTTCCTGGACTAAAAGCTTTCTCGATAAGAGGAGGAAGTGATTGTGAACGCAATTGACCAAATAAAGGACCGAAAGGATTTGAATTAAAGCGTTTTAAAAGAATTCTTTGCTCGTCGGTAATAAGCCTTTCGAACGTTTCTTCTAGAGCTCCACGAATATACATTGTAAATGTTCCAATTGCCTCATTGTATTCATTTGCATCCGAAAGTAAGAATTGATCCATTCCACGAGAAGAACCGATGAGAGCAAAGAGGTGCTCTAACAAGATCATTTTAGCGCGTATCAAAGCCAATCTTTTTCCTGGAGAATTTATTACTTGGCTCTCAAAAAATTTCAATATTTCATAATTTTGATTTACAGTCGCTAAATGAATCGAATAAATCTGATCAACTATTTTATTGGCCTCTGATTTTGTATTTTCAATTAAGCCATCAATCAACTTTTCCAAATTAGTTGGGGTGGCTGGAACATCAATTCCCAGCTGAGTTGCAAGGTTTCTATAAAAACCAATTACACCAGGCTCACCTTGACGCATTCTTTTATTAACTATGTCGATTAATTGCCATGATGACGGACCTCTTTGAGTTAAACCAAAAGTCAACGGTGATCTAGGGGTACTTGGCGAAGACCTTCTGATCGGTGAAATCGATCTTGTTGGACTGACAGATGGGCGCCTGAGAGGGCTCACTTCCCTTTGAGGAGAAATTGGTCTCGG
>CAYTZU010000016.1:0-12832 GCA_964442725.1 uncultured Pseudomonadota bacterium | reverse complement strand
CAGTTCAATAATTTTTCCACCAAACTTTGGCGGATTGAAGTTTGAAGGCATTTGGAAGAACCCAAGGGCTACTCGAGCTATCACGCCTTGCCAACAATCTAGGTCAAGCTCTCGTTTTGAATGGCTATTCCTCATAAAATTATCTGCAATTTTCTTAAAAAATGAATGCAAGGCTAAAACGAGGTTTTGGTTCTCAAAAATATTGGTAACTCGCGTTATTTCTTGGCCAGCGATTTGATATAGTTCATTTTTTTTCTTCATTATTTTTTTTATCTGCTCATCGGTCGTCTCAGAGAGTGTTTTTGTTGGATTTATCGCCATTCTTAGCAAAATTGCGGTTTTGAGCAGATTCAATCGACTAGTCCTATCTTCATCTTCATTGCTTTGATTGCCATAGCTTTCCCAGGCCTTTCGATAATTAATTTTGGCCGATTCAAGCGAGTTTTTGCTGGCGAAATTGCGGCAATAGAGGTTGCACAGAAAAGTGACAAGGTCCTTTCTTCTTTCTACAATTCGCTCTTTTTGCTGGGCCATTTGGCAAATATAAGTTGAAAATTTTGAATGATCTTTAAGCTCTTGATAACGACTCAATTCACGAGCGACAATCTCTTCCATGTTTTTAGCGCTTTGAAAGGTTTTTTGCTTTAGCTTGTCGACGTCAAAATCCTCAAAGAGATAAGTTTCTAAATGTTTCAGGGCCGAAGAATTTAATTTTTTAAGCGAATTGAAGGTGCGTTCTTCGGCGTTTTTTATAATTTCGAGGCAGGCTTCAAGCTCCTTTTTATCGGCTGATCCATCGATTATTTTTTTAATCAATTTTGTTTTGTGATGGTCCATCAATCGCGGAGAAACGATTGGCTGAACTGTTTTTGTTAAAAAAAGAGTAAATAAAATTAAAAAAAG
Source organism: uncultured Pseudomonadota bacterium (assembly GCA_964442725.1). GTDB lineage: Bacteria > Babelota > Babeliae > Babelales > CAYTZU01. Next base: position 11,929 of record CAYTZU010000016.1, on the reverse strand, counting down.
ATTTTGTATAAAGGGTTTATTTTGTAGCTTCATCGTCTACTAACTTCTTCGAAAATTTGGGTGCTATCCCTTTCCAAGTTTTTTAGCTGCTCAGAGGTTGTTTCGTCCAAAACTTGTTCTGGGTTAATTGCCATTCGGTAACAAATTGTAGCCACAAGAAGTCTGGTTTTTAAAGCTTCTGTAATTTCAGGGCTTTGGGCACCATTTTTGTCATGAAAGGCCTTATAAGCTGTCAAAAAGTTTGTTTTAATCTGCTCAAAATTGAAAGTTGCCTCAACTTTTTCTTTAAATATGCCAAGTAAACATTTGGATGGATTTGTTGCCGCAAAATTAAGTTTTTCAAGGATTTTTACAAAGTAATAAAAGATCTTTGAATAAAGTTCATTATCTTTGAGCGGGAGGAATACAATGGTTATTTTATTAATTTTTTCAAAGAGTTTTAGGGCTCTGGTTTTTGTATTTTTTTGAATCTTGGAAATGTCTGGATTTTCTGTGGTGTATTTGATCAGATCGTTCAAAGCGGCTAGACAAAATTTATGGAAAAAAGAGTCCGCTTTTTCAGCTTTGTCAATGACCAAATCTTTGAATTGCTTTATCTCTTGCTCTTTTGCGTTTCCGGTTGCAACGGCTAAAACCAAGGCCTTTTCTTTTTCGTTTTCTAAATTGATTGGCTGAGTTTTGGTACTATTTTTAATCCTTTCGAAGAGTAATTCTTTATTGGAAAAGTCCGAAAGCTGGCTAATACTGGCCACACACAATGCTGCAATAATCGGGTTAAAACCGCCAGACATGATAGAAAATCCGCATTTTGAAAGGGCCAAAGAATCATCGAGCGGATTATACCTGATTGTGCCTCTTTTTTACAACACGAGGGGACCTTGTCAGCCCCCTCGCCAGTTTTATCAAGTTATTGAATGTTTGATTACTTTTCGCTGAAATCGGTGTCTATTGGCCCTTGATCTCCAGAATGATTATTGTCTCCTGAAGAGTGTCCGCTACCGCTAGATTTTGCCTTTTCTTGTGCCTCTTTATAAAGGATTTCAGCCACTTTTGCCGAAGCTTGAGCAAGTGTTTGGTATTCCTGCTCTAATTCCTCGGTGGTCTTTGAGTCATTTTTTAGAGCTTCTTTAGCCTTTTGGACCGCAGCTTCGACCTTTGAGATTTCATCGGCTGGCAACTTTTCTTTGTTTTCTCTAAGTGTTTTTTCAATGTTTGAGACCAGTCCGTCAAGCTGATTTCTTTTGTCAATTTTTTCGCGATTCTTTTTGTCCTCTGTTTCGTGTTCTTTGGCTTCGCGAATCAATCGATCAACCTCGTTCTTAGAAAGTCCTGAGGCGTTAGAAATTGTGATTTTATGCTCTTTTCCTGTTCCCAAGTCTTTTGCGTGAACATTTACAATTCCGTTTGCGTCGATGTCAAAAGTCACCTCTATTTGAGGGATTCCTCGTGGTGCAGCAGGGATTCCTTCAAGCCTGAATCGTCCAAGGGTGTGATTGTCCTTGGCAAATTCGCGTTCGCCCTGTACAACGTGGATGTCAACGGCTGATTGATTGTCATCGGCTGTTGAAAAGATTTGCGATTTTTTGGTTGGAATTGTTGTATTTCGCTCAATAATTTTTGTTGCAACTCCACCAAGAGTTTCAATTCCAAGCGAAAGAGGTGTTACGTCAAGCAAAAGAACGTCGGTTACGTCACCGGCAAGAACTCCTCCTTGAATTGCAGCTCCCAAGGAGACAACTTCGTCAGGATTAACCGATTTATTAGGTTCCTTTTCAAAGAATGATTTAACCATCTCTTGAACTTTTGGAATCCTTATCGAACCACCGACAAGAATTACCTCATCGATCTGATTTTTTGAAATTCCAGCGTCAGAGAGGGCTTTTTTACATGGCTCGAAGAGCTTTTTGAAAATTGGTTCACAAAGTGATTCAAACTTTGATCTGGTCAACTTTGTAACCATGTGTTTTGGACCTGAGGAATCGGCCGTAATAAATGGCAAATTAATCTCAGTTTCAACGGCCGAAGAAAGCTCAATTTTTGCCTTTTCAGCAGCTTCTTTTAATCGCTGAAGAGCCATTTTATCGCTCAATAGGCTCATTCCATGCTCTTTTTTAAATTCATCATTTAAAAATTCAATGATAACCTGATCGATGTTATCGCCGCCAAGATGCGTGTCTCCATTGGTTGATTTTACCTCAACGACTCCATCGCCGACCTCGAGAATTGATATATCAAAGGTTCCTCCACCGAAGTCGAAAACGGCTACGGTTTCGTTTGATTTTTTATCAACACCGTATGAAAGTGCCGCAGCAGTCGGCTCATTGATGATTCGTTCAACTTCCAGGCCGGCAATTTTACCAGCATCTTTGGTTGCCTGTCGCTGAGCATCGTTGAAATAGGCTGGAACTGTGATCACTGCGCGTGAAACACTGCTTCCAAGGAAGTCTTCGGCCGCTTTTTTTAGTTTGTCTAAAACAGCGGCAGAAATTTCCTGAATTGAAAGGCTTTTGCCGTCGATATTGACGTTAATATCCCCATTGGCAGCTCTTTCCAATTTGTAAGGAGTTGTTTCAATCTCTTCCTTTGAGAGTGTGTCAAATTTTCGACCAATGAATCGCTTAGCTGAATAAATCGTGTTTTCAGGGTTTGTGATGGCCTGTCGCTTTGCAATTGCTCCGACAAGGCGTTTTCCATCCTTTGTAAACGCTACTATTGATGGGGTTGTTCTTGTTCCTTCCTGATTTGGGATAACTTTGGCTTGTCCGCCCTCCATGAATGAAACCACAGAGTTTGTTGTTCCAAGGTCAATACCTATGATTTTGCCTTTCTTTGACATGATGCCTCCAAAATTTTTAATGTTGTTTGTTTTCAAATTATAATTGGTTTCATGGCTTATAACTTATCTTCCGGCTAAGGTTTTGTCAAGCCAACAACTTAAATTTTCTTAGTCTTGCTCGCTCATATTTTAAATAATTTTCTCGACAGGATTTTGGAAACCCCCCTGCGGCCTCTGACTTTGGAGCTCGTGGGCTTTCGGGCTCTGGGGTTTTAAGCGTGAGAGTTTTAAGCGAAAGGGCTTGATTGCGCAAGATTAGAACTGCAGGCGATGGGGGTTTCCAAAATCCTCCAATAATTCGGTCTTTTAACTACAATGTTTCTGTTAGAAAACAGTGAGTATTAAAAATTGATCAATAATTAACATTTTTTGAATGTCTTGGACTGAAAAAAAGCTTGCCCTTGAGCGATTTGGCGCCGGTGATATAATTGCTTGAGTAAAAACAATATTGATAGTTTGAGCGTTTTTTTGGCGATAAGCCGAAGATCGACCAGACGATTAGCGAAAGCAAAATAATTTAGGAGCAGCCGTGTCAAAACCCAGCGGTATAAAGGTTGACGGGTTTGTCATCTATCCGGGTCATGGTTTGGCCATTGTAAAGGGAATCGTCGAAAAAGACATTGGCGGCGGAATGGCACACTTTTTCAAATTAGCCTTTCCTTACAACAAAGACATGGAGATCCTTGTTCCAGAAAGTCGCATTGATGAATGCGGAATCCGGCCATTAAGTGAAAATAAAGAGATAAATCGAGCGCTTGAAATCCTTAAAGAGGCTCCCAGAGACTTAAATTGTGGAGTTTTAGCTCCCACTACATGGAAGAAGAGACAAAAACAGTATCGCGCAATGATTGAGGGTGGAAAATTGACCGATGTAGCTGCAATTTATCGAGATTTGATGCATTCATCTTCAAAAAAAGAGCTCTCTTTTGGTGAAAAAGACATGATGCATAAGGCCGAATGGCTAATATCACAGGAAATTTTTGCAGCAAAGCGGCTCACTGGCGATGTCGATGAGGTCGTTTCAAACATTAGACTTGCAGTCCAACCGACTGTTTTCAACTCAGAAGAAAACTTAAATTGATCTAATAAAACATGCTGGATAAAAAACAGTTCGAGCGTAAATTAATCGTCATTTGTGGCCCAACAGCCTCGGGAAAAACAGGATTTTTTGAGCGTCTGAATCAAGCCAGTGAGCAAACCTTTGAATGCATAAACGCCGATACCGGTCAAATGTACAAAGAACTCTCGATCGGAACATCAAAGCCAAATTTTTCAAAAATAAAAAATCATCAAAATTATCACTTATTTGATCAAATAAGCCTTGGCGAGCAATTCTCGGCTTGCCGATTCAGAGGCCAAACAGAACGACTTTGTGCTCAAATTTGGGATCGAGGCAATCAGCCAGTCATTGTTGGCGGATCTATGTTTTATATTTCATCACTGTTTTTCCCACAAAAATCAGAAATTAAGTCGATCAAAAGCTCCGTTGAGCTTGAGCTCCTAAAAAAAAACCGAAAAGATCTTCAAACAAGCCAGTTATATGATCAACTGACGCAAATTGACCCCAAAAGAGCCGAAAAAATAATGCCTAACGACCGATTTCGAATAAATCGCGCGCTGGAAATTTATGATCAGTTCGGGATAATTCCATCAAAATTAGAGCCTGAATTTGCGCCATTGGCCAAGACAAAACTCATTTTTTTATGTCCAGAACGGGAAATCCTTGATCAAAAAATAAGACAAAGACTCCAAATTATGCTCAAAAACAGCACTTTTTCTAATCAAAGTGGATGGATTGAAGAAGCCCAAAAGTTTGCCAACGATGATAGAGCGGTGCAGTTTATCGCCAACAATGGACTGATCGGATACTGGGAAATCATTGATTGGATCAAGTCTGGAAGCAAAGAAAGTGAACTTACAGTTCTTGAGGAAAAAATATTTGCCAGAACACGCGATTATTCACGTCGACAAGTCAAATTCTGGAGGAACCTTGAAAAAAAAATAAAATTAGCCGACCAATTGGGGCTTGTTGAAATAATTCATCAAAGCACATGATTTTGGAAAATAATCTGCCAATTTTAAAATTTAAAAATTATAGAAATTTTGGACTGGATAAGCGGTCAATACTTGATTACACTACCAATCTGTTGTGTGTTTTGTTATCAAATTCAAACGCCCTGGATGAACAAACTTAAGAATTAGGACAAGAGTAAAAATGATTATAGAAATGCGAAATGGACTCAAAACTGTTGGATGGATCTGGTATTTGATTGCCGCCATGTTCGTAGTGCCGCCATTTATCAATGGAATGCGTATTTTTATGGCCAAATTAGACAGTGTGGCCACGGTCAATGGGATAAATGTTAGAAAGAAAGATTTTCATCGAACAAAACGAAGCCACGATGCCTATATCAAAAGCTTGGCCTCAATGGGACTTGGACAATTTGCAAAACCAATGAGCGATGCCGATGTTTTGAGAAGCTGTGCTCTTGCAATTTTAGAGGAAAATGCGGCCGATAAAATCGGCATAGAGGTTTCAGGGCAGTGTTTGGCCGAAGCGGTTGCTAAAGGTCTTGCAAGGCATTCGCTAGAAAAAGACGGTTCCTTGGACTATCGACGTTATGCCTCGAGCGTTATGGCCAGTGCTGGCATGACAATTGCCGAGTATGAGCACAATCAGTTAATTGACCTGAAAACAGAGGCTCTGCATGAATTGATAAAACAGTGCGCCTACAATCCAAAATTCGCTTTTGAGCACAAAAAAGCGGTTGCATCTAAAGACAAAAAGTTCAAAGTTATAGAATTTCCACTAAAAAATTTCCTCAGTTTTGTAGAAAAAGAGGAACTTTCACCTGAGCAATTGGACTTGTTTTACAGGGAAAACAGCAAAAATTATATGACAAAACAGGAAAGATCCCTTTCTTACGCATTTTTCAAGAGAGATCTTTTTGGCCAGGTATCCTTGCCCGACGCCTTCGACGCAGAGGAATACTATGAGCGGCACATGAGCGAGCAGTTCTCAACACCCGAAAAGTTCTCAATAAATTATTTGGTGGCAGAATTCGATTCAGAGGAGCAAAAAAAGGAGCTTTCCAATGAATTAGAGCTTATTGTTCAAAATGTGACAAAATCAAATAAAAAACTTAGTTCGGCCACGAAAAATAGCAAAATCAAGGCTGATAAAAAGGTTGATTTCTCAATTGGAAAAAGTGATTTGCCTTACCCACTTGAAATGGAGCTCGAAAACAAAAAAGAGATCGGGGCCATAACAAAGGTCGTTGAGGCCCAGGGCAAGCTTTATGTGGCACAAATTGATCAGTATACTGCTTTTTCAATCAAGCCATTTGAGCAGGTCAAAGATGAAATTTTTCAAATAATCAAAAAACAAAAGGTTGATGAGTTGATCCGCGATGAGATCGGCTCAATGATCAAAGAGGCTCGTGAGTTGGAAAATGGCTCTGAGATCTTGGATCGCGAAATTGAGCGATATGGATTAAAGAAAAAGAATTTAACTCTAAAACAGGATGACGAACCGACAGAAGGGTTGGAATCAAAACTCTATAAACTTGCTTACGATAAAAATGTATATCAAGGGCACCTTGGATATTTAAATCATGAGGACGGATTGGTTGTCTTTGTTGTCACCGAGATCATTTCCCCTGAACTTATGCCGTTTGACGCCGTGGCCAAAGAGGTTAAACGAGACTTCTTGGAAAAACAGGCAAGCAGCACTCAGGAATCGGCAGTTGAAGAAGTTAGACAGAGGATTGTTGCAAGTGAAAAGCTTGACGACAAACTTGCGACTTGGAATCTAAAAGAGGTTTCAACTGAGTGGGTTTCAAAAGGCGAAAAAGACATCAGAGGTTTTGAATTTGGGGCAAGATTAATCGAGGAGCTATGCACACTTGAGCGCCCTGTGCAAGTAATCAAGCACAAAGATAAGGATTCATACTTTTTGATAAGCCTTGAAGCACAAAGAGAACCAAAAGATCACTCAAAAACCGATCAGGCAGTTTATGATTGCATCGATTATCAGGCAACAAGAGATACTTTGGATGGTTTTATTGCGTGCTTGTTAAAGGATGCTAAAATAGTTCCAAATAAAAACGTTTTAACCGACCTTATACCAGAGTTTTAAGAGAATGGCACAATCAAATACGCAACAAGAGCAAACCCAACCCATAAAGCAGAAAAAAGCAGTGGCGACTCCTGCTTCTGATCAGGCCCAAGCTGTCAGTGCAACAACTGAGATTAGAAAGGAGGTCAGTCAGGCCCTTGAAGTTGCTTTCTCACAAATTGATAAGCGCTTTGGTCGTGGAACGGTGATGATGTTTGGCCAGCGGCCGAGCATGAATGTTCAAACAGTTTCGACCGGATCGATTTTGTTGGATAATGCTTTGGGAATTGGTGGGCTTCCAAGAGGCCGTATAATTGAGGTTTTTGGTCCTGAGGCTTCTGGAAAAACCACAATTGCGCTTCATGCCATCGCTCAAGCTCAGGCAAGAGGTGGGGTTTGTGCTTTCATTGATGCTGAGCATGCATTGGATCCGACATATGCTCAGGCCCTTGGAATTGATGTCAATCGCTTGATAATTTCGCAGCCGGATTTTGGTGAGCAGGCTTTGGACATTGCCGAAATGCTGATCCGATCGGGAGCTGTTGATTTGATCGTCATTGACTCGGTGGCAGCGCTTGTTCCAAAAGCCGAAATCGATGGTGAAATGGGCGATGTACACGTTGGTTTGCAGGCAAGATTGATGTCGCAGGCTTTGCGCAAATTAACCCCGATTATAAATAAATCAAAATCTGTGCTAATTTTCATAAATCAGATACGACAAAAGATTAACGCCATGGCCTTTGCAAATAATGAAACGACCTCAGGCGGAAATGCTTTAAAGTTCTATGCTTCGGTTCGAATCGACGTTAGGCGTATTGCTTCAATTAAAAAGGGTGATAAGCACATAGGAAACCGAGTTTGCGTAAAAATTGTAAAAAACAAAATGGCTCCGCCTTTCAATAGGATCGAAACCGACCTTATTTTTGGCCGAGGCATTTGTAAATACAGAGAGGTTGTTGACATTGCCGTTGATGCAGAAATCATAAAGCAGTCCGGCGCCTGGTTTTCTTACCAAGGAAACAAGCTTTGCCAAGGGCGAGATGCTTTAATTGAAAAGATGATCAGTGACAATGAGTTGTTTGAGGAAATTTTCTCAAAAATAAAGGCTGTAAATGCAGGAGCAATTTCTGACGATGAAAAAAAAGTCAGTTAAGACACCATCATCACAACCAAATTCACGCCCACTTCCAAATGAGGGTTACAAGGTGGGTTCGGCAATAAAATGCGATCCATTGAGGGTTATTGGGGAAGAAGGTGAAAATTTGGGAATCATGAGTTTAGAGCAGGCAACTGGACTGGCTGCCGAACGAGGCCTTGATTTGGTTCAAATTGGCGGTTCGGCTGAGGACGGAAGTGCAACAGCAAAAATCATGGATGTTGGCAAATTTTTGTATGAAAAAAAGAAACAACGCGGGGAAGCTAAGAAAAAACAGAAGCTTGTTGAGGTTAAAGAGTTAAAATTCCGCCCGAATATTGGGGATGGGGACTACGCCTTTAAAATAAAAAGAGCTTTGGAGTTTTTAGAAGAGGGAAAACATGTTAAGATAACTCTTCAATTCCGCGGTAGGGAAATTGCAGTAAAGGACACGATTGGCGAGAAATTGTTTGAAAGAATCACGAAAAACATAACTGATTCCTTTGGCCAAAATTTTGATGTCCAAAAAGAGAGTAAGGGTGGTCCGCTTTGGTCAAAAATTGTAGTTCCAAAGGTAAAATAACGGGTTTTTAGGGATTTAGAGGTGACTCAGTGCCAAAAATGAAGTCTCATTCAGGAGCAAAAAAAAGATTAAAAACAACAAAAAGTGGAAAATTTAAGCGTTCTGCGGCCTTCCGTCGACACCATGCGTGGGCAAAGGCCACAGGCCAAAAATTAGAGCTTAGAGGAAACAGATATATCTCAGAAGCCGATCAGGAAAGAGTTAGCCGACTTCTTCCAAATGGATAATTTAAACAGCTAAAGCGAGAAAAGAGCCATGAGTAGAGTAAAACGAGGTGTTGTAACCAAAAAAAGACATAAACGACTTTTAAAAAAAACCAAAGGTTATTGGGGTCAACGATCAAATGTCTTCCGTCGCGCAAAAGAAACCTATCTTCGAGCAATGGCCTATGCCTTTGTCGGTCGAAAGGATAAGAAGCGTGATTTCAGAAAGCTTTTTGTGGTGCGTTTGAGTGCTGCGTGCAAAAGCAGAGACCTTTCATACAGCAAATTTATAGATTCTTGTGCAAAATTCGGAACCATTTTAAACAGAAAAATGCTCAGTCAGCTGTCAATCTATGACGAGGCGGTGTTTAATTTTGTTGTAAATCAAGTTTGCGGACAAAATCCTTCCGTTGAGGCTTAAAATATTTGCCGAAGGAAAAACCAAATAATTGACTTTTGGTGGGATATAAACTTGAAATTTAATGCTATTGAGGGTTTTATTAAGAACCCTTTGAGCATTGAAAGTTAATTGTTTGTTTGCATAGTGATAAACAATGTAAGGGTGCGTTAAAAAGGCGGCATTTAATTGGTAGTTTTTAATTTAAAGATAAAAACATACTTAATTAGATGTCGATGCGGACTCTTTGTGTTAGAATCATCAAGTGTTCATAAAAATGAATTATTTGATGTGTTTTGAATTGATTTGTTTATTTATCTATGTAACAAATTTTTTAACAGGGTTCCGTTATGTTTTATAACTTAATTAGCCTAGAATTTTTCATTGGCCTTGCCATTGGTGTGGCGGCGATACTGGCCTACATGTTTTCACGTCGGTCAGCGTTGTTGAAGGGACAAAGTCTAATCAATGATTTGCTTGAGCAGGAGCGAATAAAGCTTGATTCTGAGCGTCGGGAGATAATTTCCCGTGTCAAAGATGAAATGCATCGTAGGAAGAGTGATTTTGAGCTTGAAATCAAGAAGCGAAAGATCGAAATGCAGCGCATTGAGCTCAAAACTCAGAAACGCGAAGAAACTTTGGCGATCAAAGAAAAAGAGGTTGAAACACTTAAGAATAACCTAGACAATCAGCAGAGAGATGTTTCGAGGCGGGTTGATAAGTTAATTTCCGATGAAACTAAGGTCCGAAGGACCTTTGAGCAGCTGATCAAACAACTTGAGCAAACAAGCAACATGTCCCAGGCCGATGCAAGGCGTGTTTTGGTTGATTCGTTGCGCGATGAGGTCAAGCTTGAAAATCAGCAATGGCTGTCAAAGGTCATTGAAGAGACAAACGAAAAGGCTAAGGAAAAATCAATTAGTATTCTTTGTACGGCTATGCAGCGATATTTGGCTGACCAGATTTCTTCCAACTCCTCCTGTGTCGTTCATCTTCCCAATGAGGAGATGAAGGGGCGGATTATCGGAAAAGAGGGCCGAAACATCAAGTCGCTTGAAATGGCCACCGGAATGGAGTTTGTCATAGGCGAAACTCCCGAATTGATCACTATTTCAGGATTCAATCCAATTCGCCGCGAGGTTGCTCGTCAGGCTTTGACAATTTTGGTTCAAGATGGGCGCATAAACCCAAGTCGAATTGAGGAGGTCGTGGCAAAGTGCGAAGAGGAGATCAACGATAAAATCGAGGAAATCGGCCAACAAACGGTTCTCGAACTCGGTTTTTCGAACATTCACAAAGAACTGAGAAGTTTGCTCGGCAAACTTTATTTCAGAACTAGTTTTACTCAAAATGTCCTTGAACACGCAAAGGAGGTTGCCCATTTTGCCCGAATCATCGCCGAGGAGTTGGGGATAAACGGCAGCATTGCGGCCCGCTGTGGCCTTTTGCATGACATTGGAAAGGCAGTTTCTTCCGAAATTGACGGGCCCCACGCAGTAATTGGGGCCGATTTGGCAAAAAAATATGGAGAAAGTCCAATTATTGTCAATGCAATTGCGGCCCACCACGAGGATCAGCCAGCAAATTCGATCTATGCAGTCATCACCATCATTGCCGACTCAATTTCAGCCTCAAGAGTTGGTGCGCGAAAAGAGACTTTGACCGCCTACGTAAAGCGACTTGAACAGCTCGAAGAAATTGCCAACAGCTTTGACGGGGTTAAAAAAGCCTATGCCCTTCAGGCCGGTCGAGAGGTCAGAATTATTGTCGATGAATCGGTTATTTCCGACGAAGATGCCATGGTTTTAGCCCGTGATATCGCAAAAAAAGTTGAAGCTGAGATGAATTTTCCGGGACAAATTAAGGTAAACGTAATTCGGGAGAAGCGCTCAATTGAATACGCTCGATAAAATCACGCAAAAAAATGCCGATTACCTTAGAATTTTAATGGTCGGAGACGTTGTCGGCGTTCCCGGTCAGACAATGTGTTCTCGGTTGCTGCCAAAAATAAAGGAAACTTGCCAGGTCGACGGAATCATCGTCAATGGAGAAAACTCCTCGCCAGACGGCAAGGGGATTACAGATGCCTCTTTTAAAGCCATCTTGAGCGCCGGGGCTGATGTGGTGACCACGGGAAATCATGTGTGGCGATTTTCTGAGTTTTTTCCAGTTTTAGATTCAAGCCCACTGGTCATCCGTCCAGCCAATTTTCCAAAAGGAGCTCCTGGCAGAGGTTGGACGAGCTTTCAAATTGGTCAATTTAAAATTGGTGTTGTAAACCTCATGGGGCGCGTGTTTTTCAAAGAACATACCACCTGTCCATTTCAGACTTTACTTGATCTGCTGCCAGAAATTAAAGCTCAATGCGACATTATTATCGTTGATTTCCACGCCGAGGCAACCTCTGAAAAAGCGGCCCTGGGACTCTTTTTTGATGGTCAGGTGTCGACAATTGTTGGCACGCACACCCACGTCCAGACGGCTGACGCAAGGGTTTTGCCTGGCGGAACGGCCTTTATGAGCGACTTGGGCTGTGTGGCCGCTCTCAACTCATGCCTTGGGGTTGAAAAAAGCACGGTCATCGAGCAGATGAGAACTCAGTTGCCATCACGCTTCAAAGTCGACAAGGAGCCACCCTTTGTGTTGAGTGGCGCAATA
>CAYTZU010000015.1:0-13403 GCA_964442725.1 uncultured Pseudomonadota bacterium | reverse complement strand
TTTTTAAAACCGGTGTTTTTTTTGCAAACAATGTGCCGTTGGTGAACCGAGTTATTGCCATGATAATTTGTCAAAGGATGTTGGTTGAAAATGTTGATTTCACGCAGTACTTTAAGAAGATCAATGTGCCAACTTTGGTCATTGCATCTCACGATTCTGACGAAATTGTTACTCGGTCCATGGCATTGAAGGTTTGGAGATCGATAAACGCTAGACATCGATTGATTTTATGGTCTTCCGGCGTTGGGCACCTCTACAATTGGCATCATGAAACGGCTCAATTGGTCATTGCATTGGGCAACTTCTTTAGGCATCCAATAAAAACAATAGAAGATCCATTCAAACAACTCTCAAAAATTAGGTTTTGAAGTCAAAATCTATGCTGCTTGCAATAAAAGCTTTTTTGAATAGGCTTAAGTTGTCAATGTCCCGATTGCACAAATTCATACGGAGAGTATGAGATGATCATCAAAAAACTCCTTAGTATCGGTTTCTTTGTCTGTCTGTTTTCAAGCAATAACTTATTTTTTTTAGGGCCTGATCAGTTAAATACCCAGAATTCAATCGATGAAAAGGATTTTCCAAACGCTGTTGTCAAAATCGAAACTTGTTTCAATATTTTTAACATTTTTGCGCCTTATCAAAAGAACCCTGCAAAGTCTGTTAGTTTTGGAAGCGGCTTTTTTATCAGCAGTGATGGCGAGATTTTAACCAATTATCATGTAGTGAAAAATGGCTGCTCCTTTACTGTTAAAATCAAGGCTCTTGGAGCTGAAAGGCTTTCAGCCAAATTGGTTGGTGTCAGTCCAAGTCATGACATTGCGATTTTGAAACTCACGGACAAATCCAAGAGACAAATTTTACAAAAGCTCCCAAAAATCCCAGTTCTGCCGATTGGATCGTCCGATTGCTTGAGACGCGGTGATAAGTTGAGGACGCTTGGATATCCGCTTGCTGTCGATGATCTTAAAACAACGGAAGGCGTTGTTTCGGGAAGTGAGGTTGTTACTCTTCTTGATCAAGGTTTTTCTCGGCCAACAGTTCAAACCGATGCAGCCATCAATCCAGGCAATTCAGGCGGTCCAAGCATTAATTCAAAGGGCGAGTGTATAGGAATTAATTTCGCGGGAATTTCAACGGCTGCCGGTGTTGACGGAACGGCCTATGTTATTCCGATTGATTACATAAAAGACGTGATAGAGACAATTAGGAGCACAAAAATTTATAGGGCTTTGAACATTGGCCTGAGTTGTAGCCAAGTAATAACCGGAAACATTGCTTCTTGGCTTGGTTTAGACCTTGACGGTGGAATTTATATCTCTTCGGTCTTGAGTGGCTCGATAGCTGAATTAGGAATAAAGGCAGGAGATTGCATAATTTCAATCAATGGCTGGAAAATTGACTCATCTGGACTCGTAGAAACTCCATGGAGCGATGATAAGGTCAATGCTAATTTTGTTGCAGAAAGGCTTCTAAGGCAAACAGGCATGAAATTGGAAATCATTCGTGATGGAGGGTTAATTGAACTTGATGTTCCAAAATTAAAGCTAGATCAAATTGAGCAAACGGCAAAAAAAGTTGGTGTAAAATGTCCTGAATCTGAGCAAATTTCCTGTGATATTTTTGGTGGATGTGTTGTCTCGGAGTTGAGTTTGAATCACGTGTGTTGTTTTTTGTTTTGGCAACATGCCCCCTCAAAAGAAATGAATTTGATTCGGCAGGAATTTCCGGTCTTGTTTAACTTATTGAGTTTTCTCAGCGAAGAAAGGCGGTCCCATACAACACTGATAATAAATGATGTTTTGGATAGCTCGGTGGCTGAAGTTTCACGCGTTGGCCTTAAGCCAGGAATGATTTTGAACTCAGTCAATGGCGTGAAAGTTTGTAATTTAAAGGAATTTTCTCAAGAAATAGAGAATGCTATAAATCGTCAGGACAAATTTGTCGTTTTACAGTCGCCAAGTGGACAGAAGTTTCCAATAAATTTGAGTGATGTTATCGAGGACGAAACGAGACTTGCTGAGCTGCATGGATACGAAAGCCAACATTCGACGGTGTTGAAAAGCGTTTTGGCAGCTGCTTGATAAATTTCCTGGGTTGTGTGCAATAATTTTTGAACACGAAACCCTTTTACATAAACGTATTTGACATCAATGATAGGGAGATCGTTGTGAGTATTGGTAATTTTATAAAAAATGGATTGATGAAGAGTTTCGGCTTAAACGATAACGATCAAATGCCGGAAAATATTTTGGATGGACTCGATTATTCAAATGCTGTTGTCAAAATTGAGTCCTGCGTGAGTGCTTTTGACTATTTTTTGCCATATCAGCGTAACAACGTAAAGACCGAAGCTTTTGGCAGTGGCTTTTTTGTCAGTTCAGAGGGACACATTTTAACCAACTATCATGTCATCAGAAATACCTTTTCACTTTCTATAAAAATCAAGGCTCTGGGCTCGGAAAAGCTTCCCGTCGAGTTAGTTGGAATTTGCCCAAGCCTTGATCTAGCTCTTTTAAAATTGACCGAGAGATCAAAGGCCAAAATTCAAAAAGTTTTGCCAGAGATTCCAGTTTTGCCGATTGGATCATCCGATGAGCTGAGGCGTGGAGATAAAATAATAACACTTGGATATCCGCTTGGAGTCGATGATCTAAAAATAACGGCAGGGATTTTCTCTGGAACTCAAAATATTCTTTTGAGCGACCAGGAGTTTTTGCTTACAGCAATTCAGACTGATGCTGCGATTAATTTTGGAAATTCCGGAGGCCCATCTATAAATGAAAAAGGTGAGTGTGTGGGCATTAATTTCTGCGTCTCAGTAAGTACTGGGGTTCAAAATGTTGGTTTTGTTCTTCCAATTTCGCTTGTAAAAGAGGCAATTGAGATTTTAAAGACAGAAAAAATTTACAGAAGATTAAATCTTGGTTTGACCTATGCGCAGCCAGTTGTCCCTTATTTAGCTGAGTGGATGGATTTGGAGTGTGAAGGTGGACTCTATGTCCCTTCTGTTGTGGAAGGTTCGATAGCTGAATTTTTTGGAATTAAGCCTGGCGACACAATAATTTCCCTCAATGGCTTGAAAATAGACACATCCGGATTTGTACAAACTCCGTGGGGCGAGGACAAAATATATGCATTTTTCGTTGCAGATCGACTGTTAAGGCAAGAAGGCCTTGATTTAGAGGTTATTCGAGATGGCAACTTGATAAAAATTGAGATTCCGCGACTTACACCAGAAATCATCGAGAAAACAAGCCCAAAGATAAGATTTAAATTTGCAGAAGTGGAAAAGCTCGAGGCTGAGATTTTTGGCGGTTGTGTTTTTTCTGAGCTCAGCTTGAATCAACTTTTTGCTCCTCAAACCACCCCTGGACTCGTTTTATTCACTGCATTGGGAACAACCTTGAATCCAGGTTTGCTATCGACCCTGAAACCAGAAAATCAGACGAAGAATAAAATAATTGTAACAGCTATTTTGAACAGTTCGGTTGCAGAAAGCTCACGAGTTGGAATAAAGCCATCAATGGTTCTAAAATCAATTAACGGAGTTTTGCTTGAAGGCTTAAGCGATCTTTCTAGAGAGATTTCAAAAAGTTTGGTTCGAAAAGACAAATTCGTTGTTTTTGAATTTGTAGAGGGATATAAGTTTCCGTTGAGTTTGCCCGATGTAATTGAGGACGAAGATCGGCTTGCTTCGATCCATGGCTACTCGAAAGATTTTTCAACCGTTTTAGCCTTTTTGAAGCGGGATTCTTAGAAATTGAAAAGGGGATGTTGGAACAAGCATCACAACATCCCTTTTTTTAGTTATAAATTATCTCAAAAGCATTCTTGTTAACAATTTAACTGTTGTTATTCGTTTATATGACAAAAAAGCCTGATATCCAAGATAACAGCCTAGGACAATTGCAATTATAGAAAGTGCTGTTTTTATCATAAATCTGACTGAAATTGTGCTTAAAGCATCGCTTTTTAGCCCATCGAGGAGACCCTTGTGTTTTAACATTAAGACAACTCGTTCATTTCTAGAACTGTAGGTGTAATAAATAAAGGCAGCAATTAAAATTAATGAACAGAGCGCAAGAATTTGATATTTGGCTAAGAATGGACTGCCAAAATATACGCAGGCAAAAAGCATGAAAAATCCAAGCATTTTTTGGACTTCAATCATCCAAGAGCCTGGTTTTGGGAAAAGTGAGCCCATAGTGCCAGAGAAAAATCCAATTATCATTAAAAGAGTGCTTATTCCAAGCGAGAAACAGAATAAAAGTAAAAAGCCATAAAATTGGTTGGCCAATGTGCTGACAAATCCAAGTAAAATTGCCAAGATTGGACTTATGCACGGTGAAGAGGCCAGCCCAACAAAGAGCCCAAAAATATAAACCGATATGATAGATCGACTTTTTGGTATTTCACTTGATCCAAACTTCAAATTTATATCATAAAAGCCAAACATCGACATTGCCATGAAGAGGAAGAAGAGGATTAAAATCATTACAACGTACGGATTTGAAAGCCATTTTCCAAACAAAATTCCGCTCGTTGCGGCCACATATCCAAGGCTTGAGTGAATTGTGGCAATTCCCATTGTGTAACTTATCGATCTTGCGGCCTGATGCAAAATTCCGTGCTGCGCTCCTGATGACAAAATTCCTGCAGTTATTGGGATCATCGGATAAATGCACGGAGTCAAGCTTGTCAGCAGACCAACAATGAAGGTGGCAAAGCAAAGCTTGAGTGCTGAATCCTCAGTTCTTAGAATTGTTGAGAACCATTTTTCAAGTTTGAAAAACTCTTGCCTTTCCTTTCTATCTAAGTTTTTATTTTTAGGAGAATTGATCCCCGCCAACTTACCGATTTGCCTAGTTTTTATTTCGGCTAAGTTTTTTGGAACTGAAATAATAGGTTCTTCTTTGCTCGAGTAAAGAGCCCCGGTCGTCAGCGAAAATGATACAATTTGTAGAATTGAAAAAATTATTAATTTTTTTGCAAACATCTCTTCATAACCATTTGTTTAAGAGTTATCAAGCCACAGTCACAAGCATTATTAATCAAAATTAATGAGATCGAAAGGTCGTTGTGTTATTTCTGTCCTGCAAACTACTTTCACTTTTTCTAGAAAGTACTGGACTAGCTTTGTCCTCACGTTTTTTCCTATCAAAAGAATCCTTTGTATTTTTCGGCTTTCTTCTTTCCAGTTGGTGTGTTGAATCGCTTGTTTGAACTGATTGTTTTTGTCTTATTTTAGGATTAGTTGCGCTGTTTAATGGTTGATATTTGTTTTGGTTTTTCGATGATTTTTGTTCCCAGGCAAGAGGAGCCTTTTGACCCTTTGAATATTCTTGCCTTGATTGGTTTTCAGAACTTGGTTTTGTTATTGAACTTGGTTGAATTTGGAAAGTGTTTATTCGCTGTTTTTTGAGTTTTGGTTTTTGTTCTTGTGCGATCGATGTTTCCTGGGTTGTAGAGGTTGTCGTTACTCGTGGTTTTTGCTTTCTGACCTGTTTTTCTCGATTAAAGATTACTTGACTATCTCGAGTAATTGAATCTGAATCCTCGACTAAATCTTCATGCTTAACATTTTGAGATAGTTTTACATTGACATCATTTGATTTTGGATCTTGTGAAATTTGTGGAGCTTTTTCCTTGTCTAATTCATCAGAAATTTGTTTTGCCCAATTCTTGAAGTTTTCTCTGAGTGGATCATCTTCAGCCCATTTTTCATAAGCAAATCCTAGGAGAGTTCCAACGTGTTCCTTAAATCCAAAGCCAGGGGAGCCTTGTTTCCTGCTCTCTCGATAGGCTTTTTTTAACAAATTGGCAATTTTTGTGGGAAATTTTAATTTTCGGATCTCACTGCTGACCTTATTATTATTTTTCAATGCCTGAGCAACTTCCTCGATTTTCATTATCAGTCCGATACTTATAACTCCTGTCATGAAATTTTGTGGAGTGTCCAGTTCTATGTGTGCAAATTCAAGTACCTTTGAGGCCTCATGTATTGTTATTTCGTCACTTTGTATGTTTTCTGGGGTTGATTTTAACTGATTTAAGCTTAGTAGAATCATTCCTAGGGCAAGGTTTTTTGAGCTAAAAATAGAACCGATTTTCACGGCATCCTCCTCTTTTTCATAATAACCCAAGCTGCTATCAGGGAAAAGCCCTGGTTTTAAGAGCTATTTTGATAACATTATTTTAAAAAAATGCAGTCTGTAATTTCAATAAAATATAATAAAGACGGAAATTTTATTAATTTATGATTAGGGCTCATCAGCGAATTCTTTGAAAATCAGATCCATAAGCATGATTTGCCCTAGTTATTGGCCCAAAATCGTTTTCAGCTGTGTTGGCAGACTTTAATTTGTTGATGCTGCTTGGATAAGGTTGATAAGGGAGGCCGAAGGCTTGATTTGTGGGGCTATAACCTTGGTTGTATCCTTTTGATGGATGGTTTAAGGCCTCAGAATCTTGTTCAAGCCCAAGGTGTTTGTTTGTAAGAGAGCTGTTCGTTGATGGCCCACCCATAAATAAACTACTAATAAATCCAGTTCCCAAGACCATTGCAAAAGTGCCCCCGATTCCTGAAAGGCTCCCGATTAAGGCTTCTGAGTTAGTTGGATTGGTGCTGCCTTGATCAATTTCGAGGAGGTCTTGTGACGTTGCTTGCGGTGCGCTTTGGGCGTCAATTGTGGCCTGGGCAATTAATGAATTTTCTGGGATAGCGCCTTGGGCTGATGGAAGCGTTGGAAAGAAAATGCCATTTTGATCATCAGACAAAAACGATGGATTTTGCTTCCGTTGAATATCGGTCTCAAGTGCCTTGAGTTCCAATGGCGTGAGATTTTTTAATTCCACGGATGGAACTTTTGGAGTTTCATTGATAATTGGTTGGCTTGCCTGAGCTCCAAGATCATAAACTGGTATTTTTGAAGCATTTCGGCTTAAATAATCCAGTGATTGATCATTTTGTTTTGAGATTGATGGATTGCTCGCCTCTGCAGAAGCTAGTGCTGACAAAAAACTTATAGAATTTGCGCTTTTTTCTTGGTCCAATATGTCAAACTCATCGGCTGAAAGGGTCGGTAGAAAAAAAACTAAAATATAGCCAAAGAGTTTTGCGCTCATCATAAGAAACAATCGATCCTAATGTTTTTTAGTCATCAATCGGTCTTTTTACTTAAAACGCCAAGTTAAAACCAATATGAGCATCTGTTGATCGAAGGGCGTTCCTTCCTGCAAAAGCCCACGCTCCACCGGCAAAAAACTCAAGCCAGTCGCTCATGACAAATGAGGTCTCAACCCTTAATCGATGCGAAATTGAGTTTGTATGAGCTTCAGCGAGCAGTGGATCAAGCTCCATTTCATAGGTTTTAAATGTTCCATTGTTAATTATTGCGCCTAGCCATGATCCTGTCTTTGTTTTTTTGAATTTTACTTGATCATTGCGTTTGTAATAAAACTGATAACCAATCAGGCCGGTTATGTCTTTGGCTGAAAAATGGGAAATGTTCAAATCAAGGTTTCCTACAAAATATTGCCATTTTACATCAGCATCAACGGAAGGCCCCAGTTTTACGATAGAATTTTTAAATGTTGCGTGTCGCTCTTCAAGTTCATTTAAAACAAAGGAATAATAACCTTCGGCTTTAAATCCAAACATGTTGTTTGGAGCCCAACTTCCCATTCCGCCGAGTTTGACCTCCCAGTGTCCGCCATTTCCAAGACAAACTTTGTATGGATTGTTATCCCACTTTCTTTTTCCGCCAGTTGGAGCCTTGATTCCTATAAATGCTTCGGCCTCGACCTGTTTATTGAAAATGTGGTGATAGAAGAAATCTAAATCAAGGTCACCAAAGCCTTCTTTTGTATAGGTTTCAAAATCTATTTTTTTATCATGGAACCATTCATAGGTATTTTCAGTGACCTGATTTGCAAGATTTCTAATAACAGCCAAAACACCATTAGATTGAGTGCTCAAAATTTTTCCATCATTTGAATTTGGTTGGGCTGTTCCACTTGGTGTTTCATAATCTTTTGCAACAATTGGGCAGAGCCACAATTGTGACTTTGCGTCCTGCATAGCTTTCCTTGTTTTCAAACTTTGACCGGCAGTTTCGGCAAGTGGCGTGTAATCATTGTTTGTATAAAAAATTGCAAACTCGCCTGATTTTAAGTTTGTAATATCAGAAACTGATTGTTTTGATGATGGAGTTAAATCGCTGGCTTTGACTAAAATTATGTTGTTTTCATTTGCTCTTGGAACAAGTCCTTCAGGCGAATGAATTATTGCAACTGATTCAGAAGCCTGATAGTCAGTCTGGTTGTTTAAAGGAAGTTTGTTGCCATTAAGGATTGGAAGTGGCTTTCCTGGTGCTGTGCTGCCTGTCGATGGTTTAAAATTTACAGAATCAGCGCAAGCAATGACGTTTCCATTATTTTTAAATTCAAGAGCAGTATTATTATCAGCGGATTGGCCCAAAGCTTCAGCAAAATCAAGACGGACTAAAATTATTGAGTTGTGGTTTTGTCTGGTCGAATCTATAGTTGAAGTCCCTTTATTTGATCCAGACTGAACTGACAAAACGTCTTGTAATTCAGCACCCTGACGAACGCCTTCCATGTCAACTTTTGAAACCTTTATTTTTTTTGCTGGAATCGATGCTCGCAAGCCGATGCGTCCGTGATTTTTGATAATTGGCATATCCCAAGTTGTTCCAAAAATTGTTCCGTATTCGTTGTATCGCACACTAAGTCTTAATTTTGATGTACGGAGAAGCGGGTTATAAAATTCTGTTTTTTCCGAAACATACCAATCTTGGAACATTTGTGTTGTTCGGAATGTATAACCTTTATCAAAAGGTGAATCACCCTTTTGATTTTGCCCGCCGTGGAAGAATAATGCTGCAATGTCCTGTGTTTTTGTTCCGTGGTATTCAGTGAAGGCTTTTTGAGCATCTTGAGCATAAAAAGAGGCCCAATAACGCATTCCGTAGCCAGAGTCCTCCTCCTCTCCCAAAAGTCTGAGGGGACCGCGTTCAAGCAGCACCGGCGCCCTAAATTCAGAGGATCTTATTTTTTGTATACAGAACAAGCAGATGAACAAAGTTGAGATGTTGAAAAAAAGTTTGATTGAGTTTCTTTTAGCATTCATTTTTCAATAGCTCCTTTCCGCTAAACTTGTTCATCGTCCCGGAGGAGTAAAACTTGTTGGATTTTCATTATTATCTTTGGTTGCAACTTTTAAAGCGCCAGAGTTCAAGCCATCGGCAACGCGAGTTTCATTTTGCATTGAAAAGCCAGGAGTTCTGACAATTGTTTCGCCATTTACATAGCCGATTCGCTCATCGGTTGTTGATGGTCCAAGAGCTACGAAACGCTTAGGATTTTGGCTTTTAATATCGTTGATTCCGCCGGCACTCAATAATTTATAAAATTCAGCTTGCCCCGCCTTTATTCTCAATCCGTTGACCAGTCCAGAGACATCATTTGAGGTCAAAATTGAAGCAGAAAGAGCTGTGCTGTTTGCCTCTGTGATTGTTTCAATTAACGTGTCAGTGAATCCAGCGGGAGGAGAAAGGATCTGTTTCATGCTTTCGCTGGTGTTGAGAATAGTGTACTTTCCGTTATCTGTGGCGTCTCCAACAAGCGAGATAGCGCTTGAAAGAATTGAAATTGCAAATGGATTTGTTGCTGGGGTTGAGTGTACATAAACAATATTTCCACCGCCTCTTATGATGGCATTTCGCTCACTCTGTTCAAGCGTGTATTTTACTGCTGGACCAATGGCCAATAGAGAAGATTCTCTGTCAGAGCCATCGAATATTCTATTGTGGCTTATAATGCCTGAAATATTTCTAATATTGATGTTTCTGACGTTGTAGAGTGGAGCCAGCGTCCATTTGTTTATCGATGTTGATGTTCGATTTACTGTTCCCGCTCCAAATCCAAGGAACCCATTCCTTCCAACCATCAATTCAGAGGCTTCTCCTGCAAATCTGAGTGTAAAGTCAATTTTTGCATCGCTCACGTTTGTTGGATTTCCGACTTGGAATGAGCCACCAGCGTTGTTCATGTCACCGATTACCATTGATCCTTCTCTTTGGATCGAAATGGTCATATTTGTGTTCTTTGTCTGGCTATCGGCCTCAACGCTGACAATTGCATTGTCATTGATTGTCATTTTTGCGTGTTTGTTGAGCCAAATCTGACCACAACCCACAATTTTAACCTTTGCTCGATCAAGATCGGAAATGCTTGTCCAGTCGGCTTTATTGTCAAGGTCTTGGAGTGCTTCAAAGACAAGTTCTGATTCCTCATTCATATATAAAACTGGCATCTTTTCAACGTTGTCTTTGTCAGCAGTGACTTGGAAATCACCCAAATCTGGGAATCGAAGTGTTGAGCCCGGTTCGAAAATAATGCGTAATTTTCCGCCAATTGCAATTGACTGTGTAAATGCTGGCAGAGCTTCAAGAAGTGTTCCTGTTCCAGCCTCTCCAGCTGTCATTTCTTTGGCTTTTCCAAAAGCTGAAAGATCCAGTTCTTTTCCTGCAGGAATTCTTATCTCATTTGAGTTTTGAGAAATAAATGTTATTCGATGTGATGGGGAAATTACTGCATCGACGAGAGCGTTATTGACCAGTTTTTTGCCCTTATATTGGGATCCAAATTTATCGGTTGGAATGATTGGCTGCTGATCAAAGACAACAAGATCGGAATTTACGTTGATCGAACAATCTCCATTTGGATGGAGTAAGACCTGGCTCAGTCCAATTTTGTTCCAAGCACCCAATGATTCATTGTTCCAGTGACGCGTTCCAAGACCAAGCTCAGCTCCGCCATCAAGATAGAATTTTGCGTAGGCACCTTCTCCGGGAACCAATGTATCTGATTTTACCGAAGCAACTTCTCGGATTTGTGAAATGCCTTTGTCATCTCCCGTCATATAAAATTTGAATGGATTTGCTGGCGTTGCTCCGGAAATTGTCAATTGATCGATAAGATCACCCGATGTCATGTATAACAGTCCTCGATCAGGCATTGTTACTGGCACGTTGGAGGTTAAAATTGCTCTTGTTTGATCAAAAAATGATCCAAGGATTGTCTCGAGTGGAAGAGCTGAAGTTGGCGTGCTTGGAACATTTGAAACTTTGTCCCATGAAATGCATATTTCGCTCCCAAGACTTTGACCAATTAGTGAGCTTAAGCTCAAATGTTTATTGTCAGAGTCGGTTAAAACATTTAAATCAAGACCATATGGATGGATTGGATTTGAATGCTTCATTTGATCGGCTGGTAGATCCAAAATTGCACTCAGTCCATGTTCTCCAGCTTTTTCCTTCCAAACCTTCATGGCAATTGTTGCATCTGTAAAACCAATGTACGGTCTGTGAGGCGTAACGCTTGTGTCAGAACCTATTGATAGTTTTCCACCGTGGCCGACATAGAGTACTCGTCCGAGATTATAATCATCTACCGTTCTTGGCGATCCATTTCCATTGGCGTCTCGCGCACCAAAGAATATATAATCTCCATCAATATTGAGTTCTGCTGGTTTTTCTCCTTCGCCATCGGCTGTCGTTGTTGTCCTGAGAATGAATTGATTAGCTTGAGTAACTGTCGATGGATTTGTGTGATCGAAAGGATAAATAGTTACGTTTGCTGGAGCTGAGCTCTTTGTCAGTCCAACAGTGGAAGTCCAACCAACATCAATGTATGATGAATTTCCCAGAATCAGCATGTGCATAGCTCTTTCATCTTGATTTGTGCCTGAAGGAACCTCAGGTTTTGTTTGGAGTTTTAGTACAGCGTCCTTATTCTTAAAACCGCCATTGGCATTCGAGCTAACTGCTTTTCCAGTGTGCCTGAAGATGTTGGCAAATGCGTTGCTCATGTATACCGATGTTCCACCAGAAGCCACCTCATTATTATTTGTTCCAAACATAAATAGGCGACCATAACCCTTTTTTGAAGTATCTAAGGCATTTCCATGGTTGTAAAAGATTATGTTTGATGTGTTGCTTCCTTCATCACTGGTTCCTGTTTGAAAAGCTGGAAGCTCTCTGACAAGTAATCGGATTCCAGAAATACACATCGATTCGTGGCAATGGATATTTGTGTTGTATATTCGCCAGAACGAAATATCCGGATTTCTATTTAAATCAACGTCAGCACTAAAGGTTGCCTTTTCTCCTCCGACAAAAATAGGATCGGCCTGCAGAGGATCGGCGATGACGTCTCGAGTTATGTCTTCGTTATGAAAATTGAGATCGATGAAATCAAAGCTTGCATTGGTCAAAATGGTTGGTTTGTCGTATCGCGAATAGGCTGTATCTAAAAGCAATGGTCGAGTGAGGTATTCTGGAGTTAAGGTCAAGTGGCTTTTTGCTTCTCTGTCGTCAAAAGTTCGATAAATTGATCCGAGGCGAAAAACACCTGATTTCCAATAACCGTTTCCTACGTGTCCATGCCATCCAAGTCCGGCTGGATCGGCCAGCGCAGAGTCATTTATGGATCGAATTGAGAATAGCCCTTCAATGTCCATGACATGTATTCCTTCGCCTGGTGTTTCGCCATAGGAGATTATGTTTCCGCTTGAGTCAACCTTGTTTGGAACTGGAACTCGATAACCATTGTAAATTCCTTGTTCAGAAAGAAGTGGAGCTCGACAGGTGAAACTGGCATTTCCTCTAAGAGTAATTTCTGCGTGTCTGACGACGTTTTCACTTGTATGGGCTCGGAAGTGGATAAGTTCAACGGCGGGGTCATACAAACTATGCGTTGTTGGATTTTCAAATCTCAAAATTGTTTCAAGTCCATCGACAATAAATGCAGATGGATTATGTTTTTTTAGAACAACTCCAGGATCGGTGATTCCAGCACTGGTTAATTTTGAATCAAGCTCAAGGAAGCCATTTCTTGCTGGTTCAATTTCTATGTTCAATGAAAGGGCTTCGTACTCCATGAATGTGTTGTGGTTTACCTCGATGTGGCCATTGACTCCAAGAATAAATCCAGGTCGATAAGGAAGAATTTTATTCGAGCCAATGTTGTTGACGTAACTTGGGCCATTTGAATAAAACCAACCGGCATCGGAATAAGTATTTGATGCAAAAGGCGGAATTGAATAGTTGTTATTTACAATCAATAGCCCTCGTCTCGTGTGGATTCCGCCAGATTTCACTCCAGGTTCACCACTGTTTGGGTTTAATGCGGCCTGATAGTCGGGATCGCTTTTATAGGCCAAATTATCGATAACACGTAAGTAGGCAACCGAACCGGCCGGTTGAGAAAAATCAACTCCCGTGCTCGTTGTTTTTCCAAAACTTTTGTGAACAGAGGCTGGGTCGATTCCGGAAAAGTCAAATGGATTGTCATAGTTTAAAGCGGCCATAGGCTCA
>CAYTZU010000014.1:9034-13631 GCA_964442725.1 uncultured Pseudomonadota bacterium | reverse complement strand
TCAAAATTAGATGGACTGTATGCCTCGATGGTTTCTCGAGCTGATAAAAAAAGCATTCTTTGTCTTGGAAATCCAGAGACCTTGATCGGTGCTTTAAACAAGCTTAAAAATTATGGATTTTTTGATGCTCCATCGCTTTCAGAGTTTGTTGTCAAAGATTTGGCGCAGGGAAGAGGGCCTGAATATATCCAGGTTGTACAAACAGCTACCAAAATTATAAATTATAATTTCAAGCCAGAAAAAGAAAGTTGGAGAGATAAAATTATTCCTTTTTTAATGAAAACAGGAATAAAAACTACACCAGTATTTAATAATATTAATGCTGGAGTAAGAGGTTTAAATTACTATCTATCTTTCACTCGTCGTCACTCGAGAATGGACAAAAATTGGCTTGCAGCACATCGAATTAGTCAAATTAAGGCTTTGATGGCCCAAAAATAGTTAAAAACAGATTTTAAAACAACGGAGATTGTGATGAATAAAAACATAAATTTTTTATGCAAAATAGTTTTGGTTCTTGGGCTATCATTTCAAATCGGTTTTGCCGAGCCTGAACCAACTTTGGTGTTGCCACCAAGGAAAAAAGTTTGGTTACCAAAATATTGTATCAATCGATTTAAAGATTCGATAAGAATTATTGCCCCACAAATATCGAAATCAGCTTGCACCTTATATAATTGGTAATTTTGTCGATTACAAAATTGCAGATTCTATTTGTGGAGCTAAATATGCTTCATTTCTTGGATACGGGAAATTGAGTTTTAAAGATGATATTTTTAAAAACATTTTCCAAATTTGTGACCGAAACCAATTGAAGTGCCCAAATGTTTATATATTGCAATCAGATGCGCCTGTAATTTCGTTTAAAAATCACAATTGCCTGATAATATCAAAGAGGTTAATTGAAATTTTGACTACAGACGAATTAATGGCAATTATTGGTTGCCAGCTCGGACACGCTTCCAAAAAAGATCCTTTAGTAAACATTGGTTTGAATGCAGCTTACTCTGGTGCTAAGTTTTTCTGGACTAAACCATTTCGTAAGCCTTCTCAAGCTCTTCTGGATGAGCAGATGGTCAAAGTAAATAGCTTCATTAAAGAAGGTAGAGAAGGTTTTTCTTGCTTAAGCCAAGAAGAAGAAAAAGCCACAGCCAAAGATTTGGCCAATGCAAAACTTTTGAATGGGTGGCTTGGAGAAAAATTTATTTCGCTTTTATTCGGGAGAATCTTCCTTAATCAAATAATGCAATTCCAAGAATATCGAGCTGATGCTTTGAGTGTAAAATTTGTTGGAAAACCAGAGGCGCTTTGCAGGGCGTTGGAGAAAATCTCTATGGACTATAAAGATTATTACACTCGCATAGAAAAGTTCATTTCTATGTCGTTAATTGATGAATCTTGGCTTGCAAACTTCATTATTGGCAACTTCATTTGGAACCAAAGTCCACGAACCAAAGATCGAATTGCCAGAATTAAGGCCATGCAACAAAAACAAAAAGCCGAAGCAGTTGGAGCTTAAACCAAATTTTGGACCTGTTCCTTAATTTTTTCCAGTTCGACCTTGGCATCAACGCCGGCTTGAACCATTTCCAAATCCTGGCTCTTTGAGCAGACGGTGTTGATCTCTCGATAAAGCTCTTGGCATAGGAAATCGAGTTGTTTGCCCTGTTCTGGCTCGTCGGAAAAGATTGTCTGAAAGCAGTTTTTTAAGTGGCTTTTGAAGCGCACAATTTCTTCGCTGACGTCGGCTTTGTCGAGCTTGTGATTTGCGTCGGCAATTTGCTCAGAGATTAAAAGCTTTTTGTCCTCCGGCTCATTGGTTGTCTGAACCTCTAGATCGCTGACAATTTTTTTTAGGTTTTCCATAATTTGGGCGTTTTTGAGTTCAATTTTTTCAATGGCCTGAGTGCATTTAAAAATCCGCTCCTCAAGATCAAGTTTTAGCTGTGCACCTTCGACATCTCGTGATGCATTAATTTTGTCCAAAAGTTGCTCGACAAGCTCCAAAACTTGGCTTTCAAGCTCGGCATCAAGCTCCGATTTTTCAAGCGTTATAACTCCCGGAAGGCGCAAAATATCGGCCATTGTCAGGTTGTTTTGCAAATTTAAGGCCTGTGCCACTTCTCCGGCGCCTTTGACGTATTCTTCGATCATTGTTTTTGAAAAAGAGACCTTTTCAAAGGCAAAATTTGGACTTGAAATATTAATCGACAAGAAAAACCTTCCACGGAATAATTTAAGTCGCGAAATGGTGGTAATGCGTGTCTCCAAAATCGAAATTGCTGGAGGGATTTTGAGCGTGATTTCAAAGTATCGACTGTTAACCGTTTTTCCTTCAAGACTGATCAATACATTTTTACCGGCAACTGTGACTTGCTCAGAAAGCGTGGCAAATCCGGTCATACTTCGAGCCATGATAATTTCCCTTTAAAAGTTTGCAAAAACGTTTTGGACATCATCCAAATCTTCAAGTTCATCGAAAAATTTGACAGCTTTTTCCTCTTTTGCTTGATCAGAAAGTTCAACGAGTTCCTTTGCCTGCCAAATGACTTGCACCGACTTGACCTTTAATCCCAATTCCTCGACTTGTTTGCGCAAAGAGTCCAAACTTTTGACTTGGCAGATGACGTTTGCCTGTCCTGGCTCCTCAAACTTGATGTCATCGGTGTCACAATCAATTAATTTTTCTAAAATTTCATCTTCGGAAAGTTTGTCCATATCGACTTCCAAAAGGCCTTTGTGTTCAAACATCCATGAAACAGCACCGTTTTCAGCCAATGATCCGCCATTTTTGCTAAAAAAGTGGCGCAGTGTGGAAACTGTTCGATTTTTATTGTCGGTTAAAGCCTCGACTATGACGGCCGTTCCGACTGGACCATAACCTTCGTATAAAACCTGTTCGTAGTTGCAGCCATCAGATTGTCCAGAGCCTTTTTTGATTGCTCGTTCAACGTTTTCCTTTGGCATGTTTGCTGCCTTTGCCTTTTCTAAGATAATTCTCAGACGTGCATTTGCAGCTGGATCAGAGCCTCCGTCCCTTGCAATAACTGTAATTTCTCGAGCAATGCGAGTGAAAACTTTACCTTTTTTTGCGTCCTCTTTTTCCTTTTTGTGTTTTATCGTTTTCCACTTTGAATGGCCAGACATGGCTTAAAATCCTTATTGTTTATAAATAATTTTAAAATCAAAAATTACAATTTTGGTTAATCTTAAGCCAACTTTAAAAAACTATCGAGTTTATAGACATGATTTTTGGCCTAAAAATTTTTCACTTAAAAATGGCAAAACTTTGTCAGGAATTTTGCGACCTCGTGGAGTGCGCTCCAAAAGCCCAATTCTGAGCAAAAATGGCTCGCAATAATTCTCGATAGTTTCCTTGTCCTCTCCGGTGATTGCGGCCAGAGTTTCTAAGCCCACTGGGCCGCCATTGAAATGCTCGAGCAACAGTTTTAATAGTTTTCGATCAAGTGAATCAAGGCCATTTTTATCAATTCCCATGAACAAAAGGGCTTTACTTGCCATCTCTTGATTGATAATTTCAGCTTTTTGGCAACTTGCAAAATCTCGAACTCGCCTCAAAATTCTTTTGGCAACGCGGGGAGTTCCTCGAGCTCTTGTGGCAATTTCCATTGCGGCGGCTGGATCGATCATTGTGTTGAGCTTTTTTGCTGATTGGAGCACGATTGCTGAGAGTTCTTCGGGCAAGTAAAAATCAATTCGCTCGACAATTCCAAAACGCGTTTGAAGTGGGGCGGAAATTAAGGCTGTTTTTGTGGTGGCCCCGATCAGGCAAAATGGACTGATCGGAAGTTTGATCGATTTTGCACCGGCTCCTTGGCCTACCACCATGTCGACGAAAAAGTTTTCCATGGCTGAATAAAGCGTTTCTTCAACATTTTTTGGAAGTCGGTGAATTTCATCGATAAAAAGGACTTCTCTGGGCTGCAACGAAGATAAAATTGCCACCAAATCGCCAATGCGCTCAAGCGCTGGAGCACTCGTTGTCTTTGAGCTCACGCCAAGTTCGGCTGCAATGACGCCTGCAAGCGTCGTTTTTCCCAGTCCTGGTGGCCCGAAAAGCAAAACGTGATCGAGTGGTTCATTGCGATTTTTGCTGGCAGAGATAAATATTTTGAGTTTGGCTTTTAAATTTTCCTGGCCCAAATATTCATCTAAATTTTTTGGACAGGTGTCGGAAAAACTGTCCTCACCGGTCTGTCCAAGACTGACTATTCTGGCCTGATTTGATTCTGTCTTCATGGCATAAAAAGTACTCCCAAAATTGCGTTTTCCAAAGATTTTAGCTCAAGAAGATAAAAAAAACTTCACCAATTTAAAACTGTGGGGTAACCTGTTCCGCGTCACTATTTTTGGTGGCCGTTTAAAATAACATTGGGTTGCTAGCTCAATTGGCAGAGCATCAGACTCTTAATCTGCA
This sequence comes from uncultured Pseudomonadota bacterium, assembly GCA_964442725.1. Taxonomy (GTDB): domain Bacteria; phylum Babelota; class Babeliae; order Babelales; genus CAYTZU01. The sequence continues at coordinate 9,193 of CAYTZU010000014.1, read as the reverse complement.
GGTTCAGGGTTCGATTCCCTGGCAACCCACCATTATTTTGACGCAAAATCGTGTGCGATCAAAAAAATTTATTAAAATAAGACTTTTAAATTTTAATAAATAATAAATATGTTATTCTTCGTTTTGTGTTTTTAATGCAAGAGTGGCGGAATTGGCAGA
>CAYTZU010000014.1:0-9024 GCA_964442725.1 uncultured Pseudomonadota bacterium | reverse complement strand
AGACTCTTAATCTGCAGGTTCAGGGTTCGACTCCCTGGCAACCCACCAGTTATTCTTTCAAAATTGACCCACGAATTATTTATTAAATTTTAAAATCAAATTTTAATAAATAACAAATGTGTTACACTTCGATTCATGTTTTAAATGCAAGAGTGGCGGAACTGGCAGACGCGCTAGCCTTAGGAGCTAGTCTTGTATGAGGTGGGGGTTCAAGTCCCCCCTCTTGCATTTTAATTTTAACTAAGCTTTGAAAAAGCATCCAGTTTTTCATCTCAGCCGGTTCTCCTGCTTTAAAAATTTATTGTTAAAAAATTTCTCATCATGTTCGAGCGTCCAGGATTGATCTTTAAGCCTTTTGGTAAAAAGGGGGTCGACTGTGACATTGAAAAAAAATGTTCTTGATTGTAAGGCATGCCTAGGAATCAAGTTTAATGTCAAAAAGGTGTCTTCAAGCCTTATTTCAATTGAGATATTTGTTCCACAGCGAATTGTTGGAAAACTCGAGCGATATGCAGTTCGAATTTATAGAAATTATGGCTCTGCTCGAGGTTTTGACCGTGGTTTGATGCCGGAAAAATATGTCAAAGATTACTTCAAAAAGCAGATTGGTTACGACGTCAAAAAGTTTGTCTTAAAATTCATCGTGCTCGATTATCTCCAGAGCAAAAATCATGAAAAAGGGGTCATACACTTCCAATTTCCAAGACTTAAGGGTGTTCGATCAGAAATTAGCGGCGGCCTGACCTATGTCTTTGGAGCCTCAATTGTTAACAATGTCGACACCTCGGACTGGAAAAAACTCAGCTTTTTGCCGCCGCGGCGTAAACTTTATAAAGACCTTGATCGTCAGGCAAAGATGTTTATCGAAAATGAGGTCGAGCAAAAACCTCGCTGCGATAAAAATTGGACCGTTCAAGATGGCGATTGGGTCTGTTTTTCCAGCAAAGCCTTGGTTGATGATTCAACCGATCCGATGAAGGATCACTACAATCGATTTTGGATGAAAATTGCCACAAAATACTTAATTGACCCGCTTCAGAGAGTCTTTTTCAACAAAAAGGCTGGCGATGATTTTTGTATAAAAAATTTTTCAATTCACGGCATGCCAAGTGACACACTAAGCAAAAAAGGCGAGTTTCAAATAATTATCAATTCGGTTTGGCGCGGTGATTACTTCTGTTTAGATCTTTTTAAATCGGCTTTTGGACTGGGCTGCGCAAGAGATGTCCATGATAAATTGGTTGAGGTTTTTTCTTTCCGTAACGATATTTCTCAACGCCGATCGATAGTTGAAGAGGTTTTTCGCGTACTTTTGGCCAGATTTAGGCTCGAAATTCCTCGACACCTGGTTTTGAGGCGCCAGGAGCATATTTTGAGAGGGGTCAAGAAGTTGCCAGATTATCATGTCTACAAGTCCAGCAGCGGTTTTTTAAAGCAGATCGAGGAGCTTGCAGAGCGTCAATTGCGTGAGGAGGCCATAATTGACTTTATTTCAAGGGATGAATCAATTGACCTTGCCGATGTTGACATTCATAAATACCTGAATTTGCTTTCAAATAGCCGTCTTTCAGAGTTCGTTTACTTCAAGCCGCAGATGGAAGGATTTGGACAAACTGTGCTGCCAATTCGCGAAAAGGCCTTCTCGACAGACATTTTGAGGGAAAAGGCTTTAAACTTTATTATTGGCACAATTGCCAAAAAAGACCTTAAGCTAGCTTGAAAATTTGTAAGTTTTACAGTATTGGGTTAGCATAATCGACATGGCGGTTTCGATTAGTAAGTTGGGTATTTAGTTGGAGTTGATCGGTTATGTCAATTACATATAGGCCGAGTAAAATTAAACGAAAAAGAAAGCACGGATTTAGGAAGAGATTGTCGACACGACATGGCAAAAAAATTCTTGCAAGAAGACGAGCAAAGGGCAGAAAAAAGTTGGCTGTTTAAGCTGATTTTCTAGGCTTTCAAACAAAATCGATGGAATTAATCGAGAAAATTAAAAGTCATGACTTTGGGGCGCTATTTCGATTCAAGCGCTCCGAAGTCAGTGATTTCTTTAAAGATTGTCGATCTCTTTGCAAAGCCAAGGATTTAGTCCTGCTTTCAAAACAATCTCAAGAATTGGAGCATGGTAAACTTTTGCCAATAACGAGTCGAAAAGTTGGCAAAGCGGTTGCCAGAAATCGCCTTAGGCGATTGGCCAAAAACATTTTCATTGAACAAGAACTCTATAAACATAAGTATCGATTAGTTTTGATTTTCAAGCCAAAATGTCAGGCAAATAGAGCTCTTCTTGAAGGTGTTTTCCAAAAAGCTAAGTTGAGCATTACAAATCCAGCGCGATAAAATATTTTATTTTAATTGGTAGTTAACTTGTTAAAAAGGTGCGTCATTAAAGGTTTTTCTGCGTTTGGATTGTTTTGCATTATTATGTTTTTGAGCGCCTGCTCAAGCAAAAAATACTCTCAAGAATTTAAAACTGTTTCAAAGTTAAGCTCATTGTGCCAAAAGATTGATGAAGTCGGCTTATACAAAGATAGTTTGGTCCTCTTTGATTTCGACAAGGTTTTGATTCCTTGCTGGGGAAAGCGGTTTTCTATGCAAGCTTTTGATCCCGAGATGTCAAAAGTTATCAAGCAAATCAAAAATTCAGGTGCAAAAGTGGGTGGTTTGACAAAGCGGCTTCCTGTGCGAATCGAGCGCCTTGAGCAAATATTGAATCAACTGGAGACAAAATTTGACTGGCTAGAGGGGGTCCAAGCACGATTTTTGGTGGGTCCGCGCTTGAAGAATGGGATTTTGTTCACCTGCCCATGGCAAAGCAAGGGTCAAGCCTTGAAATCATTGTTTAAACGCAAGGAGATTAAACAACGAACAAAACCAGCTCGAATAATTTTGGTCGACGATTCACTTGGCAATCTTAAAAGTGTTAAAAAATTTGCAAGACATGAAAAGATAGATTTTATAGGCATTTTGTATAACTCATGATTTTTTCGAATTTATCGAGATAGTTTTTTAATCTCTTCTTGAATGTTTTTTAGCCGTTTGACCTACTTTTGGCTCTGATTTTGAAGCACACGATAGATCTAAACGAAATTTGACCATTCTTGAGCAAATCGCATCGGGATCGATGGTTTTGGCACTTTCGATTATGGCTCTATAAAATTTAATTGTTTTTTCAGCCATTTCATCGTCGTTCAGGCAAAACATATCAATAATTAGACAGAGGAGATCGATTTTTCTGAGTATAAAACTTGAGTAGCGGGAATTAAACGGCAAATCAATGGTTAAATCTGAAGGATTTTCAACCATGAATTTTATCAGATCTATGGTTACTCCCAATGCCATAATGTCTCGGATGATTTCAAACCCAACAATTTGGCAAAAAGCTTCGATAAGAATTATTTGGTTTTCATACAAAATGGCTTTTTCAAAATCCGATATATCATTTCGGTCCCAGTATTTAGACATAGTCAAAAATCTTAGAAACACAAATAAATATTGCTTTATTGGATTGCTTACTTCTGCCCTCGAAATTTCAAGTATTTTTGCAATTGAGTCTGCCTTGCAAAGGCCTTTGAGTGCGGCACAAACACGATTATCAGACCAAAAGGCGACACCTTTGTCATCAAGGGTTGGTATTTTGCCGAAATTGTAGGCAATTTCCCAAATTTTTTGGCTAGGAGTCATCGCAAAAATCGTTGATGGCGACCCCCAGGATAAAAATATTATTAAAATTTGAATAAAAAATTTTTTTCCCATCATATTTAAAATAATTTTTAGTAATTGGGCTTTTAGTCTTTGATTAGCTTTTCAAAGAACATTGCAACTTATCCATGGTCTTTGTCTTTGGGTTTGGATTAAGACTCCATTGCTAAGTTTGAGTTTTCTTGAGCAATGGCTTGCCGGTGCAAATTTCCTACATTATGCAACAGGCTTTTCGAGCGCGAGTTTCTTGCCGTTGGTGCTGTTTTTCTTGTTTTTCTAATTGCGCCAAGAGAGCAGTGGCTTGTAATGCACAAATCGCAGCTCTATCAACACGGTTGTTAATTATGTTGGTATAAAAACTTTTTATTCGCTGATCCGCTTCCGATTCTGGAATCATTATTTTTATAATTTGGGTAAGAAGCTTTATTTTTTGTGATATAAATTCTGCCTCTGAAACATTTCTAAAATTACCCCTTAAAAAATCAGAGAATTTTCCTTCAACGGCCAGAAAATTTGCATCGTCAAGGCTTTCCGGTCTGTCGATGATTTCTTGGCCCAGTGTTTGGCAAAAGCAACAGATTAAAATCTCCAAATTTTTCTCCAAAACCTCTTGTGCTGGAACTTGATCACAATTCCAAAGGGTTTTCTTGTCTAAACGCCTTAGAACAAATAAGAGCCTACGTCTTTTTTGAAAGTCTTGATGATCTTTATCCTTGGACAATGAGATTTCTATAATATTTTGGGGATTGTTTGCTAAACAAAATCCAAAAAGCGCAAATCCAACAAAAGGATTGAGTTGACGCTTTGGATATTCCAAATTTTTGCAGATTTTAATGATTTCTTCCTCAGTAGGTGCAAAAACTGTCGATATACCGAAAAATACGACTAGTGTTGAAAATAAAAAACTTTTGTTGCCCATATTTTTTTAAAAAAATCCCTTATTGAAAATTGTTATAAAGCTTTCCACTAAACATTTTTTTTTCTTTGGATTAGCCTACCAAGGTTGTATCGCGCTTAGATTTTAAATTTTGAGAAACCTTTGTAATGAGCCAAAAATCCTATGTCCCGCTCCACATACATTCTGAATTCTCGCTTCTGGACGGGGCTTTGAGGATCGAAGATTACATCGCTTTTGCCAAAAAACAAGGTTGGCCGGCCGTTGCATTGACGGATCACGGAAATATTTTTGGCGCAGTAAAACTTTTCAAATTGGCCAAAAAGGCTGGAATTAAGCCCATAGTTGGCGCAGAAATGTATTTTATCCCCGATGTTAATGCCAATAAAAACGTCGAAGAAAAGTATTTTCATTTAACGCTGCTGGTCGTCAATAAAACCGGTTACTCAAATATTTGCAGACTTTTTGACTATGCCTACACAAAAGGATTTTATTTCAAACCTCGAATTGATTATGCCGCTTTAGAGGAGTTTTCCGAAGGATTGATAGTCGGTTCTGGATGTCTGGGCGGATATATTTCAAAACTTGCGCGTAGCAAGCGGGAAAGTGCTGCCGATGAGCAAATTGATTGGTTTATTCGTGTTTTTGGGAAGGATCGATTTTTTCTAGAAGTTCAGCCAGCACGTCAGGATTCAAATTTTGATCGGCCATTAACTAGTTTTGAGCAAAAACAAGAGGATTTAAACCTGTTTTTGTTTGATCGGGCAAAGAAATATGATTTGCGCGTGGTTGCCACCTCAGACTCGCATTATTTAAAGCCTGAGCACCGACATGCCCATGAAATCATGCTTTCCATCGGCACAAAAGACCTTTTATCAAATCCTGAGCGTTTTTCTTTTGGTGAGTTTTCTGGACACTTAAAAAGCACTCAAGAGATGCTTGATGCCTTCCCGCAAAATCCAGAGGTGGTCTACAACAGTGGCCTGGTTGCAGAAATGTGCAACTTTGAGTTTGAATTTGGAAAGCTGCATTTTCCAAAGTTTGAAATTGAAAGTGGCAAGAGCGAAGAAGAGTTTTTTCGTGAGCAAAGTATTTTAGGCCTTGAAGAGATCTTCCAGAAAGGGCTTGTTTCTCAAGACAAACGCGAAAAATACTTTAATCGACTAAATTTGGAAGTTGATCTGATTTCAAAAATGGGCTTCATAGGCTACTTTTTGGTTGTTGGAGACTTTATAAATTGGGCCAAAAAACAGGGAATTCCAGTCGGGCCTGGCCGAGGTTCGGTTGCTGGATCATTGGTTTCTTGGGCACTGAAAATTACAAATATTGATCCAATCGAATACAACCTTCTCTTTGAGCGATTCTTGAACCCTGAGCGTGTGAGCATGCCCGATATCGATATCGATTTTTGCATTGAGGGGCGCGAAAAAGTTATCGATTACGTGCGCGAAAAGTACGGTCACGACTGTGTTTGCCAAATAATTACCTTTGGAACGATGATGGCCAAGGGCGTTATCAAGGATGTGACGCGTGTTTTGGGCTTCCCATTCAAAGATAGTAATGCAATCACCGATTTGGTCCCAGATCAGTTAAAAATCACACTCGATGAGGCAATCAAACAGGAGCCAAGACTAAAAAAAATTATCGATGAAAATCCAACGGCGGCCGAAATGATCGAGGTTTGCCGAATTTTGGAGGGATTGACGCGTCACGCATCAAAACACGCCGCTGGCGTTGTAATTTCGCCTCAGCCGATCAGAGAGGTTTTGCCTCTTTATGTTCCACAAAAAAGCACCGATTTGGTGGCTCAATATTCCATGGTTGAGCTGGAATCCCTGGGATTTTTGAAGATGGACTTTTTGGGTCTTAAAAACCTTACCGTGATCGATCGAACGGTCAAAGCGATTAAAGAACGTCGGGGAATTGAGCTTGATCTAGATACTTTGCCGCGTGATGACGGTCAAACTTTTAAGATGCTCAGTGCTGGCAAAACATGTGGGGTCTTCCAATTTGAGGGTGACGGCGTCACTGAGATCATCAAGCGTTTAAAACCGGAAAAGTTTGAGGATTTAATAGCTTTAAATGCGCTTTATCGCCCAGGACCTTTGGGTTCTGGGATGGTCGAGGATTTCATTGAAGGTCGTCATGGCCGAAAGGTGCCGACTTATGCTTTCCCTGAACTAGAGGAGATTTTGAGCGAAACCTATGGAGTCATCGTCTATCAAGAGCAGGTTATGAAAATTGCCTCAGCCATTGCCGGTTACAGCCTTGGCGGAGCCGATATTCTGCGAAGGGCGATGGGAAAGAAAAAGGCCGATGTCATGGCTGAACAGAAAAAGTTCTTTGTTCAAGGCGCGACAGATCGTGGATTTGATGAGGAAAAATCTGGCAAGTTATTTGATTTGATGGCCTACTTTGCTGGTTACGGTTTCAATAAATCACACTCAGCTGCTTATGCTTTAATTGCTTATCAAACCGCATTTTTAAAGACCCATTATCCGGCTGAGTTTGAGGCCGCAATTTTGAGCTTTGAAACAAGCGATCCGGACAAATTGCGCGAATATTTAAACAAAACCAAGCAGGCTGGCGTAAAAGTTTTGCCGCCCGACATTAATAATTCAAAGATCGAATTTTGGGCAACCGACCAAAACGAGGTAATTTTTGGCATCAAAGGGATTAAAAATGTTGGAGAGGCGGCTTTGGGCGAAATTTTTGAACAGCGTTCTCAAAAGCCATTTTTCGACCTTGCTGAATTCTGCAAGCGGGTTAACTTGCGAGTGGTTAACAAGCGCGTGATTGAAAGTCTGATTTGCTCGGGGGCCATGGACTGTTTTCCAGGAACTCGGGCGCAAAAAATGGCCGAGTTGGAAGATATTATCAACTTGGCTCAGCAGGAAAAAGACCGTGAAAGCAAGGGCCAAATCGACCTTTTCAGAGTTAATGTTTTCGAGCCGGATAAAAACCACAGTGGCCCAGTGGCTTATAAATATAAGTTAATTGAGGACTGGACGAAGAAAACTATCCTGGAAAAGGAAAAAGAGGTCGTTGGATTTTATTTGAGTGCCCATCCGCTCGATTCTTACAGAGAACTTTCGGCCTGGATTGAGGCATTTCCAATGGGTCAGCCCTTTGCAGAAAGCCTGGGCAAAGAGGAGGTTTTCCTTGGAGTGATCACGACTTTGAAAACAATTGTTACAAAAAAGGGCGATCGTATGGCCTTTGCAACTCTCGAGGACCAGAGCGGTGAAGCCGAAGTCATAATTTTTCCAAAACTCTTATCAAAGGTTGAGGATTACCTCTCTGACGGGCAAACTTATGTCATCGTTGGACAAATTGACGCGGCTTCAAGCGATAAACTTAAAATAAAAGCCAGGGAAGTTGTTTTGGCTGAGGGCTTTTTTGATCAGAATTTGGATGGCCGACTCATGAGTTTGACGCTGCCAGAAGGCTTTGCTCATCAAAATTTGAACTTTTTAACCGATGCCAAGGCCAACAAGGGCGCAGAGTTGACCTTGCTTTACAGCGAAAATGGCAAGGAGCTAAAGATCAAGGCCTCTGGCAAATTTGCCCTGAATTTTGAGCGGGCAAATGAGCTTTGCCAGGCCGGTTTTGATTTAAAAATAAGCTTTGCTCCAGCTCCAGCCTTTCAACCTCAAAATCAGGGCTTTCGGCGATTTGATGGTTAGAGCGGCCAGGAAATTATAAAATATTAAATCAAAAGTTTTCAGCTTGAAATAAAAAGTGTTTAAATTATTGGTATTTTTGGAAAAATACTCAAAATTGCCTTTTTTTGGAACTCGCGCTTAACAAGGCCTATTTTGACTGATAGAATGAGAAAGTGTTGTAGACTAAGGCTTAAATAGGGTTAAAGACTTATGTTTTGGCGATTTAGTCGTTGTTGTGGTTAAAAAACAGAGATTTTAAAGGGAAACGATGTTGAATTTCTCAAAGAAGACTGGATTGTTTTTAGTTTTGTTTGCAACTTTGACCTGCGGCCTTAAATCAGCGGAAGAGCCTAGTGATTTGCAAGCGGCTGTTGAGCAAGAAGTAAAACAAGCTAAAGTCGCAGTAAAATCGAAAGGTCAGAAATTCCTCAATTTTATCAAGCCAAAACATCGAAAAGAAGTTGCTCAGACAGTTGTGACTTCCGGCGTTGAATTTGTAGGAAAAGTTTTTGGTGGATTTATGCGATCACATTTGACCGATACAGGAACTCCTAAAATATTTTTAACGAAAGATGTTAGTTTGCTTGTAAAACTGTTTTTCTGTGCAACTATTCCCGAAATTGCAAAGGCTTGTGCACGACTGGGTTTTGATTTTCTTGATGAAGCCAAATTATCAAAAGCTGGTGAGCAATTGTCTGATGAGCAAAAAGCTGGTTTACTTGAAAAGTTGTTTTGTCATGCTCTCATCAATACGACACA
>CAYTZU010000013.1:0-13768 GCA_964442725.1 uncultured Pseudomonadota bacterium | reverse complement strand
TATACTCTTCAAGCAAATCCCATAACTTTTTCTCACAAGGGATAATTTTTTTAGGGAAAAACTTAGTTTGGCTATAAGACTCCTTAATTATATTTGAAATATCTCTTACGGTTTCTTGAGTGCTTAAATCATATCTGGCTTCTGGATTGGATACATCAGCGATTTCCAAGCCATAGTCAAGCAATTCTCTAACCAATCCTGCTTGCAAAAAACTACAACTGACACAAATATTTAAAACTATGAATAAACATTTCTTAATCAGATGGTTAACTCTAAAAACAGACATATCAATCATCCAAAGTTGGAAATAACTTATAGTTGCTCGCAATCAAATTATAGTATTTTCTCGGATTTGCCACCATGACTTTGGTCATTTTCTATCACTTCGACAGTTGTTTTGGTTTCCTGTGAATCATCAGTTTTCCCTTTAGAGGTAAAGGTAGTTTGTTCACCGACTGCTTTTTCTCCATTGGGCTCCCAAAAAATATAGTTTGTGGTATTTAAAGCGAGTTTGTTTAATTTGAAAAATGAAAAAATAGCACCGCTGATAGTGCCAAACATTGAAAGAATGATGAAAAAGGAACTATCTTTGAATTCCTTTAAAATATGCCATCGACGCTTTCTTTTATAAGTCGCAAAGAGAGTTTTTTCTACCTGCTTTTCCCATCCAAAGATCTTGGAAATCACAAAATAAAAATTTTGCAAATCTTTTAATAAATCATTTTGGGTGTCTGTTGCCAAAAGAGAGACAATCTTGGAAATTTTTGACCTGGCGACGGTTGAATTTGTAGAAACAATTTCCGAAGAATTATTATTTTTTATTTTATCTTTAATTATGAGGAATAAATCATTTAAATGAGCCATGATTTGATCATAAAACTCATTGTCTACACATTTTTCTAAAAAGGCCCCAAATGCTTTTTGAAGCCCTTTCAGTTGAGATTCTTGAGCTGTTCTTGGTTCTTGGAGTTGTAAATCTGAATTTTGCTGATTTTGAGTCTTTATTTGAGTATAAAAAACAATCAAGAATAGCCAACCGAATTTCATGCAGCTGCTGGCAAATCGAACTAAGGTCTTGTTTCCAAAGGCTTTTCTAAACATGACCACTCCCCTCTATCGCTTGATTTAAAGGGTTTAATTGTACAAATTCATAGCGTAAATACGCAGATTGCTATTCTTATCACAAATAAAAAACCTATCAAGTTTTGGCTGGCATCAGCAAAATGCCCGAAGAGATTTTAAAAATCATTGAGTCTGGAAGTGACGCACTGAGTAAAATGTCGATCAGCAGCTTGTCAAGCCCATAAATATGGCTAAAAATAAAGCAAAATTTAGTGGCAAGAAGGGCAAACAGACAAAGATTTTTTAGATGTCGGGTTTCAAAACATTTTGTTGATAGGGTATTTGGTTTGCCAAAAACCAAATAAAAACCAGCAAAATAGTCTTATCCTACAAGCTTGTTTGATTTAAAAAAATAAAGTCATTAGGCTTAAATGTGTTTACAACAATACATTTCGATTAAAACAGTTAGCGTGAAGAGCTTATGAAAATCTTTCTAATATTTTTCATGTTTTTCTTCTCGACAACATCATTGGTGGAAATTGACTGTAAGACAGATCCTAAGGCTGTCGAAAAAGCCGAGTTTATTAAGCAATTAAAAAATAAAAAATTGTTGAAACTGAATGTTGGCAAGGCGCGAAAGTTGAACTCTACTCTACCTTGGTTTTTGCAAACTTTAGCGCTTTTATACTTTGTCCATACTATCATGAACTATTTTGACACGTATGATTATTTTCGTGCTTGTTTGTTTACTGGCGCTCTATGTTTTAATGATTTCTCTATCATATTCATTCATGAAGTTTTTGGGCATTATTTAATTGCAAAATATCTTGGTTATCAATGCCCTAAAGTTTGTGTGGGCTGTGGGCCAACTTTTCTTAGCAAAAATATTTCAGGTACAAAGTTTAACTTAAAGTTTCTCCCCCTCGGCGGATATGTGCAAACTTTTCCATTAAGGAAAGATGCTATTCGTCTAAATGAGCCAAAATATCGTCTGATAGTTGCTTCTGCTGGAATAATTATGAACTTTCTCTCTGGCTTGATGGCTAAATTGCTGTTGTTTGGATTTGGAAATAAAATAGACGCAAGATGCCCTTTTCTGAATTCGGTAATTGATAATTTCGCTCGTAACTCATTTGCTATTAGTGTATCTAATTTAATCCCACTTGAAGGAATGGACGGTGAGCACATTTTCGAAAATCTTGAAAAGATTTGTAATTCACAAAAGGGCTCTAATACGTGGTGTTATTAGTGTGGAATTTACAATATTTTCTGGTGTAAAAAGCATTTTTCGCCTGGATGAACGAGCAATTGTGTGCTATATTACCACCCAATGTAATCCTGACTAAAAACTCAAGAACACAGAGAGCTTGGCCATGGCTGAAGAGAAAAAACTGGATTTAGACACCATAGTGTCGTTGTGCAAGCGCAGAGGCTTTATTTACCAATCAGCAGAAATTTATGGCGGACTGAATGGAGTCTATGATTTTGGCCCTCTGGGAACCGCATTTAAGCGCAATATTACCCAGGCATGGCTTGAGGACATTACAAGTTTTACTGAAACAGTTCTTGAAATCGATGGATCAATTTTGGGTCACGAAGAGGTTTGGAAGGCCTCTGGCCACGTTGCAAACTTCAGCGATCCGATGGTCGATTGCACTGCTTGCAAAAGACGCTTCCGATCTGACGAATTTGATTTAAGCCTTGGCTGCCCGGAATGTGGATCGAAGAAATTGACTGATCCTAGGCAGTTCCAGCTCATGTTCCAGACGCAGATTGGCGCGATGTCGGAAGGTTCCTCGATTGCTTATTTGAGGCCCGAAACAGCCCAATCGATCTTTATAAATTTTAAAAATGTGATCAACACATGCCGCGTAAAACCGCCTTTTGGAATTGCGCAAATCGGAAAAGCTTTCAGAAATGAGATAACACCAAGGCAATTTTTGTTCAGAGTTCGTGAGTTTGAGCAGATGGAGATGGAGTTTTTCTGCCATCCAAGTCAATCAAATGAGTTTTTCAAAATTTGGCTTGATCGCCGCGAGCGCTTTTTCTTGTCTCTTGGCCTGAAAAAAGAAAATTTGAGAATGCGTGAGCATGAAAAAGACGAATTGGCCCATTATGCGCGTTGCTGCACAGATTTTGAATATAATTTCCCCTTTGGATATAAAGAGTTAGAGGGGCTTGCGCACAGGACAGATTTTGACCTTTCGGCTCATGGCAAGGCCTCAGGCAAGGATTTAATTTATAACGATCCCATTTCCGGACAAACTTATGTTCCACACGTTGTTGAATCTTCCGTTGGAGTGGGACGACTTTTGTTGGCCTTGATGTTCGACTCTTATCGAGAGGAGGAGGTCGAAGGAGAGCCTAGAGTTGTTTTGGGGCTTAAACCGAGTTTGGCTCCAGTCAGTGCTGCAATTTTCCCACTCGTTAAAAAACTTTCCGAGCCAGCAAATAAACTCTTCATTGAGTTAAAAAATAAGGGTTTTAAGGTACAATTTGACGAAACAGGCTCCATTGGTAAACGTTACAGAAGACAGGACGAGATTGGAACGCCGGTCTGTTTTACCGTTGATTTTGACAGCCTTGAGGATTTAAAGGCCACTGCACGAAATAGAGATACCCTTTCCCAAGAGAGGATTTCTTTTGATAAAGTTTCTGACTACCTAGACAATGTTTTGAAGGGAATTAGTTAGCGATAATGTTGGAGTTGTGCTATGAAGGACGGACGAACTGAAGTATCACTTCCAAAGAGTTTGAATGTTTCTACGTGGATCCCTGCCTGGCTTATGGGTTTTCCAGCAATCAGCTTTCCAAAGTTATCAGAATTTTGGCTTCCTGGGCTATTTTTAATTGAAACATTCATAATCATGCCACTTGATTTGGTTTTGGCCGGATATTGTTTTAGAAAAAAGGAAGAAGCCTATAACATTACACTTTTTTGTGCCCTGGGGTCGACCATTTCGGCTGTTGGGAGTTACATCATTGGTTTCTTTGCCTGGGAGCACATCGGTCAAAAAATCGTAAGTTTTTTCATAAGCCAGGAGCTTTTTTCAAAGTTGATCTTTCTTTATCAGAAATATCAGTTTCCAGTAGTTTTTCTCGGGGGCTTGTTGCCAATTCCGATCAAAAGCATCACCATTTCAGCTGGATTTTGTAAATTATCACTACTTCCGTTCATTTTGGCTATTTTCGCCTCCAGGCTGATTCGTTTTTTCTCGGTAGCCTATATTTCTAAAAATTTTGGACAAAAAGCACTAGAAACTGTCAAACAGTTGACCTGTGGGCGCATACTTCCAATTTGTATAGTTATTTTTAGATTGACGGTAAATTGGATTTCGTAATTGTTATATAAAAAAAGTGCTCATCTTATACATTTTCCGCGATCAGATTCAAATGTATCGGCTGGCAGAATAATTTTGTTTTCAATTCTTATAATAATTGCCATTGGAGCGTTCTTTTTAAAGCTTCCAATTTCATGTAGCCATCCAATTACTCTCTTCCAGGCGGTTTTCACAGCTGCCTCTGCGACTTGTGTCACTGGACTGAGTATTGTTCCTTTTCACGAATTTTCGTTTTTTGGCAAATTTATCCTTCTGCTTTTGATTCAAATTGGTGGACTGGGTTTGATGACCTTTTCATTTTTTTTGACTTGGAAAATTTCTGGTGGGCTTGGAGTTGCCGATAAATTGATGGCAAAGGAGATTTTAAGTTTTGATCGAATAGGCAAGATGCATAACTTCATTGCATCGATTTTTCTAATAACCTTTTCTCTTGAGCTTTTGGGCGCTGTGTTTCTGTTCTTTAAAATGATTAAATTTTTCGATCTCGGATCGGCAATTTTTTACTCGGTTTTTTATTCAGTGTCAGCTTTTTGTAATGCAGGAATAACGCCAAATGTTGGTGGTTTTGATGTTTTTTCAAGGGATTTATTGATTATGTCGGTTCTTTCAGGCCTTGTGTTTTTGGGAGGAATCGGATTTCCCGTAATTTATGAACTTATTGAAAAACTACTTTTCAAATTTGGGCTACTTGAAGCAAAAGATGTCAATATGAGGCTTTCTTTACATTCAAAAATTGTCCTTTCAAGCTCGATATTTTTAATTGTATTGGGTGCTGTGGCCTTGCTTATCATACAAAGTGAGGCAATTGTTGATGCTGATTTATCGCTTAAAGGGTTTATCGGTGTGATTTTTAATTCAATTTCACTTCGAAGTGCAGGGTTTCAAACAGACTCAATTGCAACTTTTCCACGAGCAGCCTTATTCTTTTGCTGCTCACTTATGTTGATTGGAGCCTCTCCGGGATCGACTGGTGGTGGACTTAAAACAACAACTTTTTGTGTGATTTTGGCTGGAATTTTGGCTACTTTGCGTGGGCGCAATCAGGTAACCATCTTTGGACGAGCGATTTCAAGCACCCAGGTTACTAAGGCTTTTTCGATTTTCACGATGGTAATTGCTTTAATTTTTATAACAATGACAGCTCTTCTGATAACCGATCCAAAGGCAAAAGCTTTTAGCCTGTTTTTTGAGGTCGTTTCGGCAATTTCAACGGTTGGAATTGATGGAAGAATTACAAAAAACCTTTCGATGGCTGGGCAACTTGTAATAATGATTGCAATGATTGCGGGCAGGATCGGGTCTTTGACCTTTATTTTTGCTTTCCGCAAACCTGCAATTCGAACTACTTACACTTTGCCTGAAGAAAAAATCTTGATCGGATAAGTTGGGGATTTAATTATGAAGTTTTGTGTAATTGGACTTGGACGATTTGGCTATCAGCTGGCCGTCTCCCTTTCAGACCATGGAAATGAGGTTTTGGCAGTCGATAAAAATGAGTCAATTGTCAATTCGATAAGCGATCATGTGACTCAGGCTGTTTGTACAAATGTTGTCGATGAGGAAACCTTGAGAAGCATCGGTGTTGAAGATATCGATACGGCAATTGTGGCAATTGGAGAGGATTTTGCTCAGTCAACTCTCATTACCGCCCTTTTAAAGCGGGGTTTGAACGTCAACACGGTTATTGCCAGGGCCATGAATCGAGTCCACGAAAACATTCTCAAGCTTTTGGGCGCCGACAAAGTGATTTCCCTTGAACGAGAGATGGCTGACAGACTTTCGGAAAAACTAAGCATGCCTTTAGGCGACTTTGTCCACATTACCGGCAGCTTTGCTACTACCAAAATTCATGCACCGGCCTGTTTTGTTGGTAAAAGTGTTAAAGAAATCTATAAAACCAAAAAACTTTCGGTTTCATGTGTTGCAGTTCAAAAAGGTGGGCAAATGGTGCTTATAAATCCAGAGTACATAGTCATGCACGGCGATATTTTGCTCTTTGTTGGTGATCGAAAGGATTTGAACGCTTTGGTACGACTTTGAGCGTTTATTTTTGTATGAAATAAACAAAATTATACATTTTTTGCTTCAAAATAGGCATTTCCTAAATTTATTCATAAATAATAACATAATTGATTTTCTGTTTGAAAATTAAATAAGATAATCCATGACTGGCGTCTATTTTTAATCTTTGGAAGTTTCCAATATGGATTTTCTTTTGAAGAAACAAGCTTTTATGAAATTGTTTCTTTGGGTGTCCGTGTTTTTGTTTGGAAGTAATTCGCTTGAAGCCTATTTTCTCTTTTCTGACCATGAACATCCAACGCCTGAGATTGTTTATAGAGAAGTAAATGAATATTTAACCCGTGGATTTGAGCTCAAGGCCGGCGATGAGCGCGGGGTTTCTGGCCAATTTTTAAAGCGCCTGGGCTTTGAAATATTGCTCACTAGCTCAAAGCAGCTTAATTATGGATTAATTAAAAAAAATGGAAACTCATTGCTTTTTAAATTAATTGACCAAATCTATTCTAAAAATGATGCTGGCAAAAAATTAGAAGACTATGAATTTGTAGTTTTGCTTGGCATTTCAAGTCTATTTTCAAATGATTTGGCTGGATTGGTGGCGGCAAAAAAAGATAAAAACGCAAACTATTTTGCTCGTATGGTTGGAGAAAGGCGCGAAATTTTGATGGCTGGAAAATATGTCCAAACCTTAAATTCAATTCCCAAGGATAAGTGGCCTTATGAATGTGTTGCAACTGCCAGGACTTATTTTACTTTTCACCCACAAGTACTTTATTCAAAAACGTCTGATCTGGTTGGAAATGATGGAAAAGCGCTAAGAGATATTGATTTTCAAGATCCTGAAAATCAAGCACAAATACTTGAAATAAAGGCGATTTTACAAGCCTATGGTTATGATGTGGATCAAAGGTTTGATTTTCTCATAAATAATTCACTTAAGGACTTCAATTTTGGACGATTAAGTGCGGCTTTTGCATGGCAAAATAAAAAAACAGCGCTTGGTGCAGATTATCAAAGTGAGAATTTAGGATCAACGAGTGTAGCAATTTGCCAAGAACTTCTAAATTTCCAACTTTATCCAGTCAAAGAGCGAGCTACTTTTATAAAGTTGGTTAGGAATGGAGAAGAAAGCGATTGGAACGGATCCTTCGATCATCAGGCAATAATTGATGAAATTGATAGTTTTGATTTACAAGCTCAAAACATTGAATCTTTTCGCGGAAAGTTTTTCCAGATTCTTTGCGCCAACATAAGCTTTACCAATGATCAGCGACAACAAATTGCCATGAAAATTTTGAGTAAGATTTATGAACTTTACAAAACTAACAGTTGGTTTGGATTATCGTCAGCAATTCAACAGAGTGTCGCGAGTCGCAATAAAACCATAGAATCATTTCAAAGAGAGCAGTCAACTTTTGAAAAATTCATAGGTCAAGGACTGAATGGCGGTTTTGAAGACCAACGTAAACATCTTCAAGAGATTGAACGGACTCAAAGTTTAATTTCTGATACTTTTAAAGGTGCTGCAATACAAGCCAATTCTGAGAAGATGGCAGAAATTGCCTTTATCATTGTTAATTTAAATTTTTGGATAGACCTATTCCGAAATGTTTCCACAGAGCTTTTGATGGAGAATTTAAGATTTGCCTTCAGCTCTAAATTTGGAAATTTTTGGCAATTTTGGCGGGATCCAAATCGAGTTCTTCCAAAAGAACGACGCTCACCTGAAGAAGATCAATTTTTTAGGCGACGAGATGCTGCAAAAAGTCTTTTATCCAGTGCTCAACAATTTAGCAAAGTGATTAGCCAACAAAATTCTAAATTGAGCGCGATTTTGAGTGGGGTTCATGCGGATGACTTAGTGCCTTATTTGGCCGATAAAACCACTGATTATATTGTTCAAGAATTATGGGCTATTTTCGCTTCTCTCTCCGACCAAACCTTGGATGACTTTATTGATAAAAATTTTGATAAACAAAAAGCTACAAACATAGATTTGATGGATAAAATAATAACTTTTTTCAAAAGACAAACTCTTGATGCTGATTTGGCGAAATCTCTTAATTATTTATTTGTATTTAACCAAACAAAGCAACAGAGCTTTATTAACGCAAATTTAGTCTGTGAAATTGCCAGGAGAATACAACAGGCCAGAGCTATTTGCCAAAATTACACAAACAAACAGGGTGGTACGTTGCAGCAAAGCAAAAGCGTTTTGGAATCGGTAACTAAAGGTACTTCTACGGGGCTCATTAATGCTGACAAGTCGGTCAGAAACATAGATTATGATACAAGAGGTCAACTTTTCATTGATGAAACCTCCTATGCCCGAGACAACATGCTCTCAGGCCTCTCTGAGCAAGCCCAAAAAGTAAAAACCAAAAAGGGTGAGGAGGCTATTAAATATAAAAGATCATTTGAGACAAAGTTGATGTCGGCCGCAGCCGCCCCAATAGCAGCACCAGTGATTGGAGCAGTTGCCGGAACTGTTTTAGGTGGATATGGTGGTGTTCCTGGAGTGGCTATTGGTGCTGGTCTGGGAGCAAGCATTGGTGCCGTTGCTGGCGTTGTAAGTGGAGTGGGACTGGCTGCCGATGCAGTTGGTGATAAATATAAGCAGAAACACGCCAGTGCAGAGGGAGCAAAGTTCTCTGGACTTGCCACTAAACTCACTCCCGCAAATCAAGATAAGGTTGATGTTGTAGAGTGGACTTCTGATCAAGGAAGTGAAGAGACAGCGTCTGTAGGCCCTGAAGTGGGTGATTCTGACCAAGACTCGATTGCTAGCGATGATTTCCAAAGCCAAGAAGAAGAGCCAACATTGCGTAGAACTCAATCAGCACCAGTTTTAAGAAGGTCACAAAGCTTAGACTCAGATACAACAACTCCACGAGAGTTGCTGGAACGGCCCATAATCGATCCTAATCGTCAAGCTCAATTACTTAATCGGCGGCCGTCAACACCGTTGACGTTGGTTCCGTCGTCAATCCCTTGAGGAGATTTCAATTGTTAAATAAGCCTTTTGCCGGGCTGCAAAAAACCTCTTTTTAAACCTTTCAAATGAGGTTAAAATTCCTAGAGGAAAGGTTAATTCAAGCGAAATAACACAAAATAAGGCAAAATTCAGGTAATGAGTCAGGAAAAAATCTCTCCGCTAATGCAGCAATATTTTGCCGTTCGGGATCAATATGCTGATGCATTGCTGTTTTTCCAGGTCGGAGATTTTTATGAATTATTTTTCGATGATGCAAAAAGAGCTTCCTCATTTTTGTCGATCACTCTGACAAAGCGAGGTCGACATCAGGGGCAGGATATCCCCATCTGTGGAATTCCATGCCATGCCATTGGTCATCACCTGACAAAACTTGTAAAGGGTGGGTTTAAGGTAGCAATTTGTGACCAAGTTGAGAAGGCAAGACCCGGCACACTTGTTGCAAGGCGTGTGACAAAACTTTTAACCCCGGGAACCTTAACCGATCAGGCAATGCTTGATGAAAAGACCCCCTCGTACTTATGCTCATTTTGGTCTGGAAATGAGGCCTGGGGACTTGTTTTTGTTGAATTGTTGACCAGTCAGGCCTTTGCTACAGCGATTTGCCAAGGGCAGTTTAAAACGCTTGAGTCAGAGATGACTCGGTTTTTGCCTGATGAAATAATCCTTGAAAGCCCAGAATCTGAGAAAGATTTTTCTAAGTTCTTTTCTTCACTTGGATATCCAGTGAGTTTTTTAAAAAAATCACCGCTTAAGAATAAGCAACCTTTTGTCCAGATTCAAATTAATTCAGCACAAAAAAGCTCTCAATTCGACCTTTGGCAGGATGAATTTTTAAATAGTTGGATTGATCGACAGTTTCAAGAGGAAGTCAAAAATAAATTGCATGAAAAACCATCCATTGCGCGATCAATTGGCAACATTGCAAAGTACCTTTCACGGCACAACAAAGGAGCGCTGGATCAGATAAATTGCATAAATTTCTATGAGCCGCAGGACTTTTTGATCCTTGATGTTTCAACCCAGAAAAACCTAGAAATTATTGAGAACATACATCATGGAACGCGTAAGAATACGCTATTTTCGGTTCTTGATTGCGCAAAAACTTCGATGGGTTCGCGAACGATCAAAAAGTGGCTCTTAAAGCCCTTGGTTGACAGGGATAAAATTGAGCAACGGAGTGAGCTTGTCAAGGCAGTTTCCAGCAATGTGATTCTACTTTTAAAGTTGTCCGATTTAATGGTCCAGATCTCTGACTTAGAACGAATAATTGGAAGAATTGTTTTGGATCGTGCGCTGGCAGCTGATTTTCTGCTTTTAAAGGAGTCGCTGAAAATTGTTCCGCAAATAAAAACCTTAATTTTGGGCCTTGAGCAGTCGATTTTGGCTGCAAGAATCCACGATCAGCTATTTATCATTACTGAATTGGTCGAGCTTTTGGAGGCCTCAATTAACACGGAACTGGGCGCCGATTCAAGTCCGATTAAGGATGGCTTTGATGCCGAATTAGACCACTTGCGAGGTCTTGTTTTGGGCTCGCAGCGCCAAATTTTAGAAATGGAGCTCTCAGAAATTGAAAAAACTGGAATCAACAGCCTAAAAATCCGTTACAACGATGTTTATGGCTACGCAATTGAGGTCACCAAGCTTCACGAAAAATTAATTCCAGAGCGATATCAGCTTCAACAAACTTTGGTTGCCAGAAATCGATACATGACTGCTGAATTAAAGGCTCTTCAACTCGAGATAAATGATGCGCGTGAAAACATCGACTCTGTTGAGCAAAAGGTTTTTAATGCTGTCAAAGAAAAGGTATTAGCTCAAGTTAATTTATTGAGACAAACAACGCAGGCTTTGGCAGAGTTGGACGCAATTTTGGGATTTGCAATTGCCGCTTATGAAAATAATTATTGCCGGCCGGAATTTGTTGATGGTCGCGATATTTTAATTCACCGTGGGCGAAATCCCATCGTTGAGCGTTCACACAACATTAAATTTATTCCCAATGACACGGCTCTTTGTGATGATCAAGCGCTTTGGATAATTACTGGGCCAAATATGGGCGGCAAATCAACATATTTGCGACAGGTAGCATTAATTTGTTTGATGGCTCAGACCGGAAGCATGATTCCGGCCAGCAGTGCGCGACTTCCGATTTTGGATAGAATTTTCACAAGAATTGGTTCTGGTGACAATTTGGCTGCAGGAAAAAGCACATTTTTAGTTGAAATGGAGGAAACGGCAATAATTTGCCGTCAAGCAACGAGAAACAGTTTGGTCATCTTGGATGAGGTCGGACGTGGGACGAGCACTTTTGATGGAATGGCCATTGCCCAAGCAATCATTGAATACATTCATTTGGAGATCGGAGCTCGTTGCCTTTTTGCAACTCATTATCACGAATTAACCGATTTGGCTGGACTCCACCAAGGCATTGCAAATTATATGATGAGAAGCGAAAAAACAGCCCAAGGAATTGTTTTCTTGCATGAAGTTGCTCAAGGGCAGGCTTGTGGAAGCTTTGGCCTGGAGGTAGCTAAACTTGCTGATCTCCCAAGCCAAATAATTAATCGAGCGCATGATTTAATCGAGCATTTGAGTGAAAAACATCTTCCAGAAGATAAAAAAATTAGACAAAGAGATGAAACGTTCTCTACAGCCCAATGCTCAACTTTATGTCACAAAAACAAGCTTAAAATTGGACGACTTGAAAAGGTTTTTGATCGGCTTACACAAATCAATCCAGATAATTTAACTCCTCGTCAGGCTCATGATTTAATTTGTCAGTTATTTGAAGAGAAAGAAGCTTGATTTTTTAAGATGTTTGGCTTCAATATCGGCAAAAAATTTATTGTTCATTTCTCTAAGGCAAGCAGCTTTTATGTTGAGAAAGCTTTTATTGATAAGTGTTTTCCAAATTAGTTCATTATTTTGTCCAGAAATTCCCGGATTGCAGGCAAACCAAGGACTCATTTCCGCGCTTTGTTCAATTTCATCTAAGTTTTGCGGAGAGCAAGGTCATTGTGAGTTTTGTTGTGCTAAAAAACTCGAGAAAATTTTGGAGACTCAAATCGCATCTGAAGAATTTAAATGGCAGCAGCCTGTCAACATTGTCAATTTAGCTGGCAAATTATTTTCAAACTGGAAACAAAGTCGTTGTGACAAGAAAAAAGGCCATGGCAAATTTGATCTTAAAAAATCATACGACTATTTTTTAGCAAATGTCATTAAAGAACTTTTGGAACTGCTCAAGTGCAAGGAAAGGGCTGATAGTGCAGAGTTTTTAATTGTAATGATTGTTGCCATCAATGCTGTGCCAATAGAGTTTTTACTTAGTTTGAATCCTGAACTTCAATCGCCTTGCCCATTGGTTATTTACAGAATTGCTGAATTTCTTGGCATGCCCCGCACAAATCAATATTCTCGAGTTTATTTGGATCAGTTATTTTCTCTAATTGGTCCAGTATTGGCTTCTAGTCTGGGAAATTTACATAAATAATCATGAACAATTAATTTTAAACATTTCTGCAATTTAGCTGTTTGAAAACTTTGCTATCTGTGATAGAAATAGCTCTCAATGTCTTTGACTTATTTTGAGCCTACGTGATCAAATGAGTTTTTTGCGATTTATAGGCAGCAGAGCTAAATTCACCTGGTTGTTTTTGGTTTTGTATATAAATCAGGTTCAATGTCTTCCGACAGATGGCGATCTGGATTCAGACAATTTGAAAACAGCTTCTTTGGCAGAGGATCTTGTTAAAAGTCAACTTGATAAAATCAAAGTGAAAATCCTAGTATTTTCGGGAAAATGCGCAGATCAGGAATTTTATAATCAAATGTTAAAACATTTGACTGAATTATTCCTCATAATCGAACAACAATTAAGAAATAATGAGCCTTCAAAAATGCTTTCAACGCATTCGATTGCCGCACAATCAAAAATTTTTCAGATTTGCGTCCTTCTGGCAACAAACACCACAAAAAATTCGAGCGTGGATTTGAAAAGGATTTATTTACCAGTTTCAAAGATTTTTAAATGGGACCCAAAAATACAGAAGAAGCTTTTGAGTGATTATAAAAAGAAATATCATTTTAACGTCGCAAAAGGCTGGATAACCGGACCAGTTGGACTTTGCAGCGCCTCAATTAGTTTCTTTTTTACAGTTATAGGCTTCATCAAATTCTCATTACACCCCAAAAAAGGCCTTTGGGGAAAAGATAAAGATGAAGATAAAAGAATTAGTGTCTTGGAGTCGGATCTTGCGAAAGTAAAGGAACAACTAAACCATTTAGTGAATGCGTTTTTGAACTCAGACAATAGTGGTTTTGGTAGAAAATATGGGGATGAGAA
>CAYTZU010000012.1:0-14219 GCA_964442725.1 uncultured Pseudomonadota bacterium | reverse complement strand
GCTCATTTGGGGTCTTTGATTACTCAAATTGGACTTGAGTTGAAAGGGGTTTTGGCCGAGGGATATAAGGCAGTTTTGAGCAAAATTGAGGCCGCAATAACGCAAAATCAAAACCCTGATTTATGGGCTATTGTCACAGCTGTTCCAGAGTCGGCTGATAAATATTCTGAGCATCTTTCAACGCTTCTTGTCTCTTTCCAAAAGGAACTTCCAAACTTTTTGGATGATAATCCAGCCTATCAATATCAAACGGTTGGCTACTATAAAACTGAGCCATTTAATTGGCAGGATCCGTATCCGATCAATGATTTGAAATATGTTGGAATAAGTTGCTGGGATTCGCCGATGGAATATTCAAAAATTACCGTTGGTCCAAAGGTCGAGGATTTTCAGATTTTTAAAGATAACTTGATTGCCAAAATTAGAACAATGCGTGGCGAGCCACTTAGCAGCGTTGTTGAAATTAAACAGTCAGCACCAGCCTCGATTCCTGCCACCACTCCGACAGCGCCTACATCTGGTGATGACCAAAAAAAATAAAAAAGTTGTAGCCAGTCTCAGTTTTAGTGGTTTTAAACAGGCTTGTATTAAATGAAAATAGCTTATTTGAAAGCAATTATCTTGATTGGACTTGTCACATATTTTTCTGCCTTTTTAGAAAATCAAAATGCTGCCGATAAAACTGAAAAGACAACTCTTGAGCGCGAGCAACAAGAGGCTCAAGAAAAGGCCAACCAAAATAAGGATAAGGCTAAGACGAGCTCAGAAAATAAAGAGGCAAATAAGTCGGTGGAAAGTGAGCTTTCTTCAGTTGCTCAAAGTACTGCCGATTTTAACAATGAAATTGCCAAATTAACCGATTCAAGCGATTTTGGTTCGGCGGTTATCACTTTTATAAGAAACAATACCGCTTATCCAATGAGCATATCGATTGGCTCGGAAAAAAATGAGCTTTTGGACCAAATTCCGGAAGATAGCATAGTTCGAATAAAATCCCTCAAATCATCCTTTGGTGAACGTGGGAAATATTACTCAGTTAACAAAATCAATGACTCAAATGTTTTAAAAGCGGATTGCGATGACGCACTTTCCGCCAAAACAGACTTTCTTGTAAAAAAATATAAAAGTACCAGTTTTAAAAAAAGCTTTTTGGGTCTTGTTTTACCTGATAATAAAAGTAATTATTTGATTGCCGACAAATCAAACAAAGTTCAATTTGGACCTGCCAGTGGAGGTTTTTACCGTGAAGAGGGAGTAAACGCTCAATGGACAATTCAAGGTTCAAGGCTTGACGTCTGTTACCTAAAAAACAGATTAACTGATGGGCTTTTAGGGCCGATTAGCGATGACTCTGAGCAATCGAAAGATGTCACTTTCCCACCACAGACAAATTTAATCACTTGGAAAGGAGTTTCTGGAAGGAGTGGAAAACTGGAATTGGCGGATCTAGAATCCGGTCTTAAAGAAAAAGAAAATTTATCGATTTCGCAACTTGTGTGGCGTGCAAACAAAGCTCGGCAGCATTACATTTCGAGTTCTTTGGAAAATCAAGATGCTCAGCGAATCATGAATTCTTATCTTGAACAAGCCAAGCTTGAGCGGGGCAATTTTGCCAGTGGCAGAGAGCATGAGCAAATTTTTTATGGTGACAGAATAAAAATTTCGCACACAATGACCATGCAAAGCTTGTACGCTCAAGCAGCTTCAAATTCTGGTCCTGATGCTGACATTGTTTTTTGTTCAAATGGTGATGATCAGGATCAGGTCGATGATCAACTCGCTTGTTGGTGGATTATAAAGGGACCGCATCACCCAACAGATCGGCTTAACTGCCAAATCGGTGCTCCGGTAAAAATGGGTGATGTGATCCGCCTTGAAAATGTAAAAAGCGGAAAAAATCTATCAGCAAAAAAACTTTCAAAGGACTTTGGTACAACTTTTAAAAAAGAGAGTGTTCCTGATGATTATGAGCAAGTTCAGGTTTTTACGGCAGGTGTTCAGGGAATTGGCTCAGATGAGGACAATTGGATAATTTCTGCGCTTGATGGATCAGGGCAGGATTTTTGGAAGGCTC
Source organism: uncultured Pseudomonadota bacterium (assembly GCA_964442725.1). Taxonomy (GTDB): domain Bacteria; phylum Babelota; class Babeliae; order Babelales; genus CAYTZU01. Next base: position 12,145 of record CAYTZU010000012.1, on the reverse strand, counting down.
GAGAGGTTTTCTTTGTCAATGCGATGTCATCGTGCAAATTGCACTCTATAAACTCATTTTTTAAAACTAATGAAAAAACTCCATTTTTACAAAAGGTTTTAGCTCTAAAACAGAAGCAATTGCAGGGCGCTCCAAATCAGGAATTGGATTCAGGAAAAGCAAATGCTTTGCTCGGTAAAATTCCAACCTCAAACACTTTGATCGAACAGCCAAAAGGTCAATCCAGCCAAAAGGGTGTAGTCTCGAAGGTTTCGGACAAAGAATTGGAGTCAATCAAAAAAACTTCAAAGCAGGCCGATGCATTGGTTCAAGAGGAGAGCAAGAAAAGAACGCCCGCTCCCGAGCCAGAATTGATATTGAATTCCAGAGGATGGTTTGTTTCGAGTGTTTTTCGATTTAAAGCACCAAAAAATAATGTTGCCTGGACAGGCTTTGAGAATGGAGCGATTTTTGAAGATGATCCGGATCAGCGAATTGCAATAGAAATTGTCAAATTGGGATTCGATTCAGCAATTAAATCAGGAGAAACGTTGTCTCAAACATTCAATCTTGAGTATGACAGACCCTCCATTTCTGGCTTTGCAACGCAGAAAATTGATGAAGTTGAGCGTGACACACTTTTAGTTCTCCCTCCAATGCTTGGCAAGGGAATTGCTTGGTTTAATAAGCCATTTGATGAGCCAGGACAGTTTTCTGTTTCGTTTTTAGGTCGAAGCGTTGAAGACGGACGGCTTGAGATTTTCTTGGGTCAAACGACCGATCTGTCATGGGTTTATAAAGTTGTCATTGGTTCTGGCGGCGGCAGCAAAACCTCTATTTTTAAAAATGTTTTCAATGATGGAAAGTTCCAAGAGCAGGAGGTCTTTTCAGTTGATAAGAAAGAGAATTTGCTTGCTGGACTAAATTCGGGAAAGTTCTTGCCTTACTGGATTTCATGCAATCAAGGCAGCATTTGCCACGGAGTTGGAATGATTCCTGGTAAAAACATTGTTGCCTCTTGGACCGACCCAAATCCATCATCAAATTTGAGTCGTGTTGGGTTTGGAAGTTTCAAAGCTGAGTCACAGTACACCGGGTTTTTATTTGGAAAGTCTGTAAAAATAGAGGCTCCCGAGCGATTTTTTGCAAAAGTTGATAACAGCTTTGACCTGTCAGAGGGTCAAGGTCGATCGCTTGATCAAGGGCTTCAAGTTCCAGGAGTTGGATCGATCAGTTTTTCAGCTCAGGGAACAGGCCAATTTATGCTTGTTTTATCAAAAACCAAGGAACCGGGAGGTCAACAATACGCCTTAAATTTTGATTCAGAAAATGGCTCATGCCAAGTTCTTGAGTGGGATTTGAGTAAAGGCGTTTATCAAAAGCGTTTTGACACTGGCCGTCAAGATGGATTTATGTTTAATGCTGGAAGGCGAACTTTTTGGATCAGTTTTGACGATGAGCAATTGCTTGTCGGATCGGGTGATCAATTCGGGACTTTGAGCTTGACCGGAGTGAAAAATAGAGATCTTGCAGAGTTTTTAAACATGAATTTTGTCTGCAAAAAAGGATCGGTTAATGTCAGCGGAATCAAAATTGGCTCACCGGTTCAGCTCTCAAAAGCTGATCAAACCATTGATTTTAAAAGTCCTTCCTCCGAGGGACCAACCAAAAATTTTGTCTCATTGATTTGTCCCTTCGATTACTTGCTCAATCAAACGGGACCATCGATAGTTTTTAAGGACCAAATTTTGGGAACAAGCCAATTTTTGGGCAAGGCTTTGGCAAAGGGCTCGCGATATGAGTTTATTGTAGCCATAAATCCAGACGGTTTTCCCCAGATGACCTGGACTCGGGAGCCAGAAAATGCTGCTCAACTGCGAATAAGGGTTTTGGGAAAGGCTTTGCGCGGAGCGGGCCAGTCATTGTTCTTGGCCGCGAGTCAGATGGAGAGCACCGGTAAAATGTCTCCAGATGACATCAAAGACGGCAAGATGGACCCAGGCTCGGCGCTGGCAGCTGCTTCAAGCTTTGCAACAACTGGAGTTGGCGCGGCTCTTGCACGAGGTGGAATCGAGCTTGAAGCAATGGCTAATTATGACTACGAAAAATCATTAAAAACGGAAGTAGCAACTGACAAGGGTCCAAAGCCTTATTCAAAACAAAGTCCTGATGCCGGATTTGTTTATCAAGAAAAGGCAAATCAGCGCCAAAAAGTTGAAACTGGTGTTCCATGGCTTGCGCAAGAAAATAAAATGAGGCTGGATGAGCAGATGGCAATGGGGCAGAAATGGATTGCCTCAACGCCGGAAAAATTAACTCAACTTCTCCCTCTTTATAAACAGGTAATTGGGCTCATAAATCATCCATATGTTGTTAAAAATGAGCCGACAAAAAAGGCGGTGATCGAAAATCTTGAAAGCCTTTATAAGGCTCAAGATGAGTTTTTTGGCAAATCAGACAAAATAAATTTAACTTTTGGCGTTTTAATGGACCTATTGCTGACCGCATACTTTAATCCATATTTAATCGACGTTGATGATCCTGAAAATAATTCAGTTCGACAGACCTGGCTTGCACGAGTTTCAAACTTGGCCGATAAAATGCTGGCTTTGGATGGATATTTGGAGTTGCCAGCGCTTGAAAACACTCAAATTTGGCTCTCAAAAACCTTGAGCGAGAAAAATAAGGGCACAGTTGAGTTTCAGGCCAAAGGCCAAGGTGATTTGATCGTCAGCCTATTTCCAGAAATCGCCAATGACAAATTCAAAGTCGACGGATACAAGGTAATTTTTGGAGCAAATGACAATAAAACTATCCAAATCAGAGTCGGAGATTTTATTTCGCCGGTTGCAAAAATTGACGTGGGTGGCGATGTTTTAAACCAAGTTGTCAGCAGGAAATTTTGGATTTCATTGGATGGGGGCAAAATAAGCGTTGGAAAGGATGACCAAGGCGAGAAAAATAAAATTCTCGAGTGGACCGATCCTTATCAAAACGCTCAAGTTAATCGAATTGGCCTTTCAACCAAAAACACCCCAGTGACAATTGAAGGTTTTGCTGTGAGGTAAAAAGATATAGTTATCATTTATTTAATGGGAAAAGCTCGCGAGCCAATCTACAAAGTCTTTTGTTAACTCTGCGCATGTTTCTGCTGTGTTTATCGAGATTTTCTTTGCCGCAGGTATAAAGTGCCAAAAGAAACCACGTCCAAAGAAACCTACCCAAGGAATAGCTGCTCCAGTTATGCCTATTCTGGCAACTCTACTCTTGAAGCTTCCTTTTGAGATAGAAAAGAGCATTTGCCTGTATTCTGTCCAAGATTTACTTTTATTTAATGCGTATTTATCGATTGCAATAAATATTGGGAGGAGCGAAAACATAACAGTTCCAGCAATGATTTTTTTGTTTCCATCTAGTCTATAAGCTGCCTTTGCTTGATCACCACTAAAAGTCAACAACCCTAAGATTAAAAGAAGATGTGTCTTGAATTTATGAAAAATCAATGAAGGAAACATGATAAAGCCCTCAATGAAAAAACATTGAAATGGATATTCAACTCAAAGGCAAGTTTCATGCAAAAAATTTACCAAGTCAAACGGGTGGGATGTTATTAATTTAATCTTCAGAAAATGGCCTGCTGTAAGCGCATTTCTGGTCCTGACAGACAAGTTTTGCCTCGCCGGTTGCCTGGTTTTTTGAGATTAAAAGATATGGTTTTTTGCATTTTGGACAGGGCGTTTCTTCAATGTCTCCAAAAATTGCAAATTTGCACTTTGGATAGCCTGAGCAGCCCCACATAGTGCCTTTTCGCCAGACACGTCGAGTGACCTCTTTGCCGCAGTCTGGGCAGGGCGTTTTCATCTTTTGTTGCTCGATATATTTGCATTTTGGAAAGCCAGAGCAGGAAACAAAAGGCCCAAATCGACCCATGCGCTCGACAAGATCTTTTTTGCATTCAGGGCATTTTTTATCGAGTTTTACGGCGGTGTTTGTTTTTTCGACCAACTTTATGTTGTCCTGTTCATCGCGGGTAAAGTTGGAAGTAAAGGTGCATTTTGGATAAGCACTGCATCCGACAAATTGGCCCATGCGGCTGAACTTTATGGCAAGTTTATTTTTTTTGCATTCAGGGCAATCAAGGTCGGTCATTATTGATTCTTTGCCTTCGCCAGAGCTTTTTTTGAAACTTTCTAGTTCTTTTTGGAATTTTTTATAAAAGGCTAATAAAACTTCATCCTTATTTTCTTGGCCAGCTGCGATTTTATCCAAATCCTCTTCCATTTTTGCGGTAAATGTTACGTCGACGATGTCGGGAAGATTTTTTGAAAGTATGTCGGTGACGGCAATTCCAAGTTCGGTTGGGAAGAATTTTTTCTTGTCAACAGTGACATATTCGCGTTTCAAAATTGTCGAAATTGTGTTGGAATAAGTGCTTGGTCGGCCGATCCCTAGCTTTTCCATCTCTTTGACCAGCGAGGCCTGAGTGTAGTGCGGCGGTGGCTGAGTGAAGTGTTGTTTTGGTGTGACTTTTTTAATTTTTACCTGATCATTTTGTCCAAGATTTGGAAGTGTTTCGCTCTTTTCTTCATTTTCTTTTTCGCTCTCTGAGGATTCTTCTTCTGGTCGATATGTTTTTAAAAAACCATCGAACAAAAGTGTCGATCCCGAGGCCTTAAATACAAGATCGTCGCCATTTATTAAAATTTGGCGTTGAGAAAATTTTGCTGGAGCCATTTGACAAGCAACGGACCGTCTCCAAATCAATTCGTAGAGTTTTGCAATGTCTTTTTCAAGATACTTTTTTGCAATTTCTGGAGTTACTGAAAGTGTAATTGGCCTGATTGCTTCGTGGGCGTCCTGCGCGCCTTTCTTTTCATATACGATCGTTTTTGACGGCAGATAATCTTTGCCGTGTTCTTTGTTTATGTAGGCCTTTGCCTCTTTTAAAAACGCGTCTGAAAGACGAAGTGAATCTGATCGCATGTAAGTTATGAAGGCCTGTGGGCTGCTGGGATCGGCCAAAGGAAGTCCCTCATAAAGCTTTTGGGCAATGAGCATCGTTTTGTCGACAGAGAAATTGAGTTTATTGAAAGCATCCTGTTGAAGCGTACTTGTCATAAATGGTGGCATTGGATTTTTGAGCCGTTCTTTGTCGGTCACTTGGCTGACTGAGAAATTTTTTACAAGTTTTATTTGCTCGACAATTTTATCAGCGGTGGCCTTGTCCTTTATTTTTATGCTTTTGCCGCCAACTTTGAAAAGTTCGGCATTCAATGGCCCTTTTTCCGAGAGCATATTTGCTAAAATCGACCATGATTCCTCAGGGACAAAGGCTTTGATTTCGCGCTCTCTTTGGCAGACGAGCAAAAGTACAGCAGATTGAACACGCCCTGCAGAAAGGCCTTTTGATATTTTTCGCCACAAAATTGGCGAAACTTCGTATCCAACCCATCGATCAACAACCCTTCGCGCCTGCTGGGCCTGAACTTTGTCCATGTCGATATCTGTTTTCTCAGAAATTGCTTTTTCAAGAGCTGATTTGGTTATTTCATTGAAGGTGATTCGAAAGGTTTTTTTTGTTTTTGTATTTTTCTTAATTTCTTGGTCTATGTGCCAGGAAATAACCTCTCCCTCACGGTCATTATCAGAGCCGAGCAAAATTTCGGTAGCCGATGCGGCCTGTTTGCAAATATCGGCAATGACTGAGGATTTTCCCTTAAGCGGCTTGTATTCAAGTTTTACGATGCCATTTTTATCTATTTCAATGCCAATTTTGTCCTCGGGCAGATCCTTTATATGCCCAAAGGTTGATACAATTTTGAAATCCGGCCCCAGAAACTTTGAAATGGTTTTAATCTTGGCTGGAGACTCGACGATTATCAGTGTTTTATCATTGTTTTTCATTTAGCATTCGATCTTTTTGAAATGGCGTTTTCATAAAATTTCAACTTTAAGGTTTTCTGAAAATGTCTATTTTTCACAGAAATTTCAGGGTCGTATTTACCAAATGTCAAGGCTTGACATTATTTACTCCAAATCGCTTGAGTGTCAAGCGAGGCGGTAAAAAGGCTTGAATGAATCTTAAAAACTATGTTACTTACTATGCAAAATCTAATTAAACCATTGAAATTTCTTAGGTTGAAAATGAAAAAGCTTCTGCTTTTGGCTCTTTTTGCAACAAATATTGGAACTTTGTTTGGTTGGGGTGCCCATAAAGAGGACTTAGATTTTGAGTCACTCAAAAATGCTGTAAAAAATCGCTCGCTGGAATTAAAAACAAAATTATTCGATTTAAGGGATGAGCATTGCCTTACAAAGGCGCTTTCTCGAAGAATTTTAGATTTAGCTGAAAGTACAAAGCTTTTTTTGCAGGACGTTGAATATTGTCAAGAGGCTAAATCAAAGAAAAAAGCCGATTTAAACAGAGATAAGTGCATCAGGAAACTCAATAAAAGTATCATTCCAGAACTTTTAAAAATAAATAGACGAGTTGATCGTCTGGATCAAACAATTGACTCAATTTTTGAGAAAAAGAAGGTAAATCGCAGGGAATTTTTCAAAGCAATCGATGAAAGTGCCCGACGTGGTAAAAAACCAAAGAGCACAAATGATTCTCTTTATAAAAAGTTCATAAATCTTGGAAAGGCTTTCAAAGGCGGAATTGACAATGCCGCTCAAGTATCAAAAGAATTAGTCGGTATTCAAGTTGATTTAATAAACAAAAGAAAGGAAATTTTGGCCTTTGAAGAGCTCCATTTAAAATTCAATGGAGACCATCAAAATGAGTTAATGCAAGCAGATCTTGAAAGCAATCCATGGTCGATTGGAGACTGGATTTCCTCAATTTTTGGAAAGCAAGAAGAAGGTGATACAAAAACAACAAATGACCTCAAAGAGGAGTTTGATAAGGTTCAAAAAGAGCGAAAAGCCACCGAAAAGAAACTTTTAAAAATAGAGTCAGAGGTCAAAAAAGCCCCATCAAATCATCAACAAAGTGAGCCGCAAAAAGTGTCAAGTTCGCTTAATCCTGGTTTTGATGAATTAGACCTACAAATCAAAAGTCTTGGAGAATCAATCCAAAAACTTAGTGCAAACATTGATGCGCAACTTGAAGATTTGGAGCGACTGACAAAAAACATTGCAAACGAGACCCTTTCAAAAATTGAGCTTTAAGATAAATTGCACTTCGTTTTTGTCAATTGAGGGCAAAGAGGAAAAGTAGTTTTGATGACATTGATTTTTGGTTGATATGGAGCTGAGTTTTCCCAATCCACAGGTATTTTTGTGGATGTGCTTTTTATATTTAATTATTTTATTGCTTAGATTTTTTTTTCATAAAGCGCCTGTTTATCGCTATCCTTTGGCCTCATTTTTGTCTGAGTCAAAAATTTGTGCAAAAAGCTTTAGGCGGCCAATCTTTTTTATAATCAGGGCTTTGATAATTGGTCTATCGATTTTGTTGATTTCAAGGCTTGGGTGGGTTGATAAAATTTCCGAGGTCAAAGTCAACGGGATCGACATCATGTTGGCCATCGATTTATCGGGTTCCATGGAAGCATTTGACGATCTCAAAGATCCTCGCTCACGACTTTTTGTTGCAAAAAAAGAGGCAACCAATTTTGTAAAACGCCGACTGGATGACCAAATAGGAATTACGGTTTTTGGTGCAAATTCAATGACCATTGCGCCTCTCACGCTTGACAAAATTATGTTAGAACGCGTCATTTCAAGGCTTTCAATTGGCGATGTTGATCCAGTTGCGACCAATTTATCAGAGGGGCTTGCTCTTTCTGTTGCCAGGCTTAAAGATTCAAAGGCAAAAAGCAAGATTGTTGTTCTTTTAACCGATGGAAAACCAACTGGACAAACTCAAGTAAGCATGGAGCGGGCGATACAATTGGCCAATGATTTTGGGGTCAAAGTTTATACAATTGGCGTTGGAAGTCCCGACGGGGGTTATGTGACGATTGCTCCCGGTTATGTCCAAAGAATAGATATATCGTCAATTGATTTTGCACTTTTGGAGCGCATAGCAAAAAGCACTGGAGGAACCGCATTTGTTGCAAAAAATCCGGCAGAAATTGAAGAGGCTTACAGGCAAATAGATTTACTTGAAAAAACAGAGCGCCAGTCAAATAATTACTTTAGTTATAAGGATGTTTTTTGGCCGATTGCCTCAATAATTTTAATTCTTCTATTTTTAGAATCGCTCTTTGCTGGATTGATTTGGAGGGGATTATGGTGAGCGGTTTTATCTTTGAACCTGATAAATATGCTTTTTTGGGACTAGCTGCGATTTTTATTTCATTGATGATTTAACTTTTTGGAAAGATTTCAACAGTTAAGATGGTTAGTAAATTGGCTTTCAAGGGTAATTTTTGGTTAATTATCCCTGGATACTCATCAAAAAAAGTTTGGCTTAAAATCCTACTTTATACATTGGCGCTTATTTCATTTGGAGTGGCTGTTTTTAGACCTAAATTTGGTAAAAAGCCTCAAAGCGTTGTTCAGGAAGGCCGAAATGTCATGATCGCTCTTGATATGTCCAGAAGCATGCTTGCCCGTGATTTATTGCCATCCAGGCTTGATTTTATAAAATTAAAACTCAGAGTTTTGCTTGATCGACTTGGACCTGAGCGGGTTGGATTGATTTTATTTTCAGACAGGGCTTTTTTGCATTGTCCATTTACAACGGACTTTAATGCTTTTTTCTCTTTTCTAGATCAAGCTTGTTTGCAGACGATTTCGTCGGGTGGAACATCGATTGCAAAAGCCTTGGATGAGGCGGTCAGAGCCTTCAAAAATTGTGCGAGCGGCTGCTCAAACAAACTTTTATTTTTAATAACCGATGGAGAGGACTTTTCAAAGGATCTTGAGCCATCAATTGTTGCGGCAAGGCTTTATGGGCTTAAAGTTTTTACAGTTGGTGCGGGAACTTTGAGTGGGGCTCCTGTTCCAATAATTGGCAAGGATGGTCGTGAAATTGGGCATGAGAGAGGTCCAGATGGCTCAATTTTGATGACTAAGTTAAACGAAAAATTCTTAAAATCGATCTCTGAGCGATTTGAGGGGCAATACATAAAGGTTTCTGGCGATGATTCTGATGTCGATAGAATAGCCAAAAGCATAGAATTGTTCGAAAAAGAGCGAATGGATGATCGAAAAGCCAATCTTTATGAGGAAAGACAGAATATATTTTCTGCTATTTTTGCTGCATGTATGATTTGTGAGTGGTTTGTTTAGCCAAATTTAGAGTTAGATCTGTTTTTGTATGAGAAAAGGAAAGTTCGTTGTATATTTAGGTCCTCTTTGCTCAATTATGCTGCTTTTATGCCTTGGTCTATTGGTTGGATTTATGCAAAGCAATGGACAGTTGGCTCTGAAAATGTATCATCATGGTAGGTTTAAGGTGGCGCAGTCTATTCTTGGGCAATTGCAGGTCGATAACCCAAATAGTTCCAAAATTGCATATAATCTTGGGGTTGTTGATTACCGGCTTGACCAGACAGAGGATGCCAAGCGCGAGTTTTTGAACTCAATTGGAGGAGCCAGGAAAGAGGCTGATTTTTGTGCGCAGGCTTATTTTAACGCTGGATTATGCGATTTGAAGGTGGCGTTTTCTGAAAAAACGCCTAAAAATTGGTTTGATGATACAAATTTCATTAATCATGCTATAGGTAGAGTAGAGAGTGCTGTAATTCTCTTTGAAAATGCTATTGAATCTGATAGATGCAACGCAAGGGCGGCGGGTGCGATAGAAAAATCCAAAGAATTATTGGGAATTTTAAGAAAAAGACTTAAGGATCTGGAAACAAAACAAGAGGACAAACATAATGAAGCCGGAAAAGAAGGTGGAACTGGAGCTGGAAAACCAAGTGGTGGAGAGCGAGGAGATAGTAGAGAACAATCAGGAAATCAATCTGGACGATCAGATGGCTGCCAAGGAAACAGTGGATGCCAAAACGCAGGAAGTTCCGGCCAGGGATCAGAGACACAATCGGGAGACCGATCGGCCGATGAATCGGGAGTTTCGACCTCGGGGCAATCGTCAAGAGGGCGGCAACAGATGGGGTCGAGATCGAAGACCGGATTTCCGAAGCAGGCCGAGCAGAGAAGGGGAGGAGGGCGACAGGCCGAATTGTCACAGCTTCCAGAGGAGCTTCGACAGACCGAGCAGGAATCCAAGTCAGAGATGGAGCGGCAATCAGGAGGGCAATCCTCAAGAGGGTCGTCAGAGCGAGGAGAGAACGAGCGGCAGACCATTTCAGAGAAGGTTTCCGAGCAACAACTTTGGCAGACCGAACATGAACAGAGGTCAAGGTCAGAGATGGGGTCAGGATCGGGACAGAGATCAGAGAAGTCCGATGGACAGGGACAATCAGGAAGAGAGAACGAGCGGCAGACCATTTCAGAGAAGGTTTCCGAGCAACAACTTTGGCAGACCGAACATGAACAGAGGTCAAGGTCAGAGATGGGGTCAGGATCGGGACAGAGATCAGAGAAGTCCGATGGACAGGGACAATCAGGAAGAGAGAACGAGCGGCAGACCGTTTCAGAGGAGATTTCCGAGCAACAACTTTGGCAGACCGAACATGAACAGAGGTCAAGGCCAGAGATGGGGTCAGGATCGGGACAGGGATCAGAAAAATCCGATGGACAGGGACAATCGGGAAGAGAGAACGAGCAGCAGGCCGTTTCAGAGAAGATTCCCGAGCAACAACTTTGGCAGACCAAACAGCCATCCGAACAAGGATTGGAATCGCTCTCAGGACAGGGATTTCAGAAGTCGGGATCAAAAACAGGAGAGATCAGAGGAAAGACCATTCCGACGATTTCAGAAGGACTTTCAAAGAACGAGCGATCATCAGAACAGGGGCTCGAACAAGAGATGGGTCAAGCCGAAAAAGAATTGGCCAGACGATCAGGAAAAAATTTAAAAGATCGATCTATTGAAAGTTTGATTAAAGCTTTGTCAAGTAAGGATTCTGAGCTTGGAAAGCAGCGTGTCAAAGGACTGCTGGTCTCTCCAGGCTCAGAAAGAAGGTGGTAGTGTTTCTCTAAAAAATTAAAAAAGGTTTGGAGAAAGGGCTTTATGTCAAATTTTACTTGTTTTATTAAAAGAAATTATAAAAATTTAATCGCATTACATTTTCTGGTTTTCGCATTATTTATTTGTCAGGCAAATGAGATCCAAATAAGCCTTGGACATCAAAATCAAGGCGATGCGCTTAATTCGATAAAGGTGGCAAAAGGCGACCCGATAAGGTTGACCATATCATTTTTACTTGATGACCAGACCTCTTCAAGTGATCTTCCAAGGATAAATGCGTCACAAATTCCAGGATTGAAAAACTTCAATGTTTGTATTGGGGCTACAGATAATGCTGGCCAAGAAAGAAATGGCATCAAAATTAATTTTTTCATTGAACCAATTTATGAGGGTAAATTTAAGATTGGACCGGTGAAATGTTCAATTGGCGATGAAATTGTTGAAAGCAACTGGGTTGAAATAAATGTTGTCAAAGGAACCACTGGACTCAAGGATTTTTTTGCAACGGTCACTTATGATGAAAAGCGATATTTTTTAGGTCAAAGAATACCTTTGAGTATTAAGCTTTATCTAAACAAAAATAGTCATGACTCATTGGCTAGCTTGCAGATTGTAAAACCCGATCTACATGACATTGAGATCAGTGACGCGCCTGAGCAACCAAAGGAGAGTGAGGAGGATTTGGATGGCAAGTATTATCGAGTTATTGAGAAAAAATATCTACTTTATCCTTTGAAATCGGGTTCTTTGGAAATTCTGCCATTTAAAATAGTTTATGAAATATCCAAAAGCGCTGCACCCAATGTGTTTGGATTTGCAAGCATTTTTTTAAGAGAATTAGTTTCAGGAAGCGTTTACACTAATGATGGAATTCCACTGAGCATTGATGTAGAAAAAGTCCCAGAAAATGTGCACGCCGTTGGCCCATTTTATAAGATTGAATTAAAGGCCGATCGATTAAAGGCCAGTGTTGGTCAGCCAATTGTTCTCCGTTTTGGAATATCAGGAAGTGGTGATTCTGAAAAAATCTTGCACCCCGAGCTTGTTCTTCCTGAGCAGTTGAGGGTTTATGAATCTAAGACTGAAAATTTAAAGGTGAGCAAAGCTGAAGCCAAA
>CAYTZU010000011.1:0-14896 GCA_964442725.1 uncultured Pseudomonadota bacterium | reverse complement strand
ATTGGCTCAAAGAGGTAAAAATAATTAAAAAATCATCTAAGAGAAAATAAAGCTTTGCTTATTTCCAAAAAGGGCTGAAAATTGCAGAAATATTTTCAGCCCTTTAGTTTTTGTGCAAAATTTATAGTGAGCCGATGAGCTTACTGAGATCTTAATTTTGGTTGACTTAGATGCGGTTTTTTACATTATTGGTTGTTGTTTATTCTTCAATTTTCAACTTTAATTATTCAAATTGTATCACTATTGATGATGTTTTAGTGGCTCTTAAATCGAAACTTTCTCATGAGCAAATTTGTTTAATAATTCAAGGTTTTTTGGCTGAGCAAAAAGAAAAACCTCTTTTTGATTATGAAGAGTGTAGAATTTTTGTTCCAAGAATTACGAGTTTGATTGCAAAATCAAATTTCGATCCTAATTTAATGAAAGTTGTTTATCAATTTGCCAGGCTTTTCAAGAAAGATGAATTTGGAACAAATCCCTTGCTGGAGGGATTGATTAAAGCATCAAAATTGTTGATTTGCGGTGATGTCGATGAACACAAATTAGTTGATCAACAAAAACTAGAGGATGTCATCCGTTCATGTTTAATTAAGAAAAACTTATCGAGTTTTATAGCCTTTTTCAATTGGTTCTCTAAGCACTTTGTTGACCTTAATCCATTGATTATTAAAAATTTTGAGAAACTTTTGATTTTTCTAATTACTACAACGCTTGAATCTTATCGACATTATTTTAAGCCAAGCGACCATGATAAAATCCAACCAATTTTGTTTTTTTATGATTTGTTTGAGGAATTTAAGGGAACTGAAGTTTGGCATACTGATTTTTTTGTTAAAATAAGGGATTTGCTTAAATTAAAAACCGAAACCCTAATTGAAATCCTAATTGACAGTAGAGATAAGGATCTTTTAAAAAAAGCCTTAAGATTACTTGAAGAAGAAGGATGTTCTCAGTCTCCCGGAATGTGTTGTTTTTGTGCATTGAAAATTTTTTTTGGTAGAGCTATTAGAACTATTTGTCAAAGCATGGTGCACGAAGCTTGTTGGTTTGAATTAGCAGCCAAACCCGAAGAGCCAATCCAATGTTTTGGACTTTAGAATAAAAAATTAAAACAGTGGTCGGTCATCGATAAAACTATTCGATGACCGATCTTTTTTATGCTTTTAAATTTAATACTTTATTTTATATCTGCGCGACAGGTTGGACAGGTCTTATTCCTCTTTTCCCAATCATTTATGCAATTTTTGCAAAAACTATGGCCACAAGCTAAACGTTTTGGATTTATTGCTGGTTCGCTCAAGCAAATAGCACATTCAACATTTTCTTGATTTGCACTTTTGGCTTGTTGCGCAGCCTTTGCGTTTGCTTGATCGGCTGCTAGTTTCTCATCATTTTTTCTCTTTATTTCTTCTTGTTTTTTACGTTTTTCTTCTTGATCCTTTCTTGCTTTGGCTTCTTTGAGCTCGGCATTGTGCTTTCGCTCTAAATCTTTTGAAAGCGCAATTTGCTGTTGTATTCGAATTTCTTCCATTTTTTTTGCATCATTTTTTTCTTTCTGAGCTTTCCAATAATCAAGTTCTTTTTGCTGAGCTTTGGCGTCATTTTCAGCTTTTTGTTTGTTTAGGCGCTCTAGCTCAGCTTTTTGGCTATCCTCTTGCTTTTTTTTCCAGTAGTCGAGCTCTTTTTGTTGTGCTGCAGGATCAGTTTCAATTTTTTGTTTATTCCAGCGGTCTAATTCGGCTTTTTGATCCTGTTTTTGCTTGTTTTTCCAGTAATCGAGTTCTTTTTGTTGGGCTTGAGCATCATTTTGGGCTTTTTGCTTTGCTTCTTGTTCAGCTCTAATTCGTGCCTGTTGCAGAACTCTTTGTTCTTCGGCAAGTTTGGCCTGAATTCTTTCTTTTTCGGAATTTTCTGCTTGACGACGCTGCCAGTCGGCCTCTTGCTCGACCAATTGGCGTCTCATGCGCTCAAAATTAGCTCGATTTTCGGCTTCAATGCGCGCTTCTTCCTCTTGTTTTCGCAATTTATCGTTAGCCAGTCCATAAGAACTTTCAATCATGGTTTTGACGATAGACAGTTTTCTTTGATTTTTCCTGAGTTCCTCAAGTTCAATCTGGCTAACTCTCACTTGCAAGTCAGATCCATCAATTATTGAGGCATCGAGTAATTTGAGATAAGCCTCTTCGGCTCTATTGTAATCTCTAAGCAAATCTATGCATCTTTCAAGAGCTGTTCGGAACGGATATTGATAGTGCCCAAATTTGGCTGGAATTTGACTGTGTAGATTAGAATTGTCCAAGCCCAACCACCAAAGCACATCAAATTTTGTCTGGCTTTGATATTTCCTGACTGTTGAAATTGCTCCAGCGATGAAGCATTCCCTTGTAAGGCAAAGTGTTGGTTCGCTTGGCTTATAGAATCTGTGGATTAAGAGTCCGGCAATAAATGGAGCTAAGAATCCAGGAATTGCTCCATAAATAACAGGTTTCAAGCAGCTGAAGTCTTTCGGATCAAATGGCTTCGATCCGGCATTATTCAAAGAAATAAATCCGCACATTCCACCCAAAGCCAATGAACCCAATGCGATTAAGCCTCGATTTCGGCCTTTATTTTGCTCATACTTTTCTAGCTTTTTTCCAAAATTTTCTAAATCAACTTTATGTTTAAGGGCAGCTGATGTATTAAGGGTTTCCCGTTTTTGACCGCAATATTTATGGTGACAATTGCCATGCCGCAAATCGTGGATCTGCGCACTCTCAGATGGTTCGCTTGAACAAATATTTAAGCCAAAAAGTGCTGTCAATAAAAATAGCACTTTAAATAGTTTTGTTGATCGTAGTGTCATTTTGTGCTCCATAATTTTTTACTAAAAACTTCAAAAGCTGCTTTTAAATAAGCAAAAAGCTTGATGCCCATATCTTATAAAATAAAAAATCTGGAGTCTTTCGAGTCTCTATAAAACCTGGAATTTATGATAAAAAGCACAAATAAATTATTTTTGTGCTTTCAATTTGTAATAAATATTGTTTAATCATTATAAAGCCAATGAGTCATGCACATCAAGTGGTCAAAAAAGGCTTGGTCTTGAACTTTTTCCAGTTCATTTTTTTCTTATTCCTTTTTCCTGAATAGCTTTTTTAATAAGTAATTTTTCGGTTTCTAATTCTTGAGCGGCTTTGAGTGTGGTTTGAATTGTCAGCAACACTTCTTGGCTCTTTTTGAGCTCATCGAATTCTTGTGAAGTTAGCTTTATTTCTTGAATATTTGGGTCATTGGTTATTTCTGGCTCGAGCAGTTCTCTGGCAGAATCTTCTACTTCTTTTAATTCCTCAAGCAACTTTGTGCAATTTTTCAGAGCCACTGTGAATGGGTATTTTTTACCACTGAACTTGGCTTTAAATTGAGCGCTCATTTCTGGTTCGCTGTTTTCAAAAGATTGCCACCAAAAGATCTCTGATTTTAATTTAGCTCGATATGCGTTAATTTTCTCGATTGAATCGGCAATAAAACACTCATTTGTCAGAGAAACACTAGGCTCTAGTGAGCCGATTGCGAGGGCTAGTTTTAAAAATGCACTCGCAAACATGTAAACAATAATTGAGCTCCCAATGAACTTAATGAAAAAAGAAAATGGTCTTAAATCAAGCTTTTTTTGCCTCGAAACAATAACGAGCGTTGCAACAACCCCGTACCAAGCGGATATCCAAATGGCATTGGGATGATATTCGATCCATTTTGCCTTGTTGTATATTTCAAGCTCTTTTCTGAACTTTTCCCATTCAGTTTTGTACTTCGAGGCGATTGGTGCATTTGCATTTAAACGTTGTTGACGGCAATATTGGTGCTGACATTTATCGCCCTTCAAAGTTCCAATTTTTATATCAATTGGATGGGATGGCTCGCTTGAATAAATATTTGAGCTGAAAAATGTTGCCAGCAAAAATAAGGATTTTAAAGTTTTGCAAATCATAGATGTTTACTCGCTTTTTAGAAATGGTTTGAAGGTGTTTTTGCCCCAATTTTAAGTGTTTTCATCATATAAAATATAAAACAAGTTGTCTTTATTCTTTTCAAACAGGCATAAAAGTGTAGAAAAGCTAGAACTTTAATTATAAAAAGTTACAGATTGTAACATGCGATGGCTTTAATTTAGCTTTGTATCAAATTGGTCTTAAAAAGTGCTTATAAAGTGTGGTTTTATCAATTTTCCAAGTTGTTGGTCGGCCGTGAATGCATTGAAAGCGATTTTCGGTCCTCTCAAGATCGGCTAAAAGCTGCGTCATTGATGCAAGATCCATAGAGTCTCCGGCTTTGACGGCCGATTTACAAGCAATTTGTGCGTGAAGTTGCTCGGAAAGTTTATTCAAAAGCTCTTGGTCATCGAGTGTTTGAGCCTCTTGGACATTGAGGTTTGCTATCAATTTTCTGATTATTTTGACTGTATCGGCACTTGAAAGGGTGCATGGAGAGGCGCTCAAGACCATCTGATTTTTTGAGAACTTTTCTAATTCGATCCCGAAATCTTTAAAAATGGCTTTGCAATCTTCCAGGAAATTTATTTGCTCAACTTCAAAGGTTAAAATTTCTGGGAAAATGAGCCTAGTTCCCTCGAGGCTACAATTTTTGGCTTTCATTTTTTCATAAATTATTCGCTCGTGCGCTGCGTGTTGATCGATGATTACAAGAGCCTCATCTCTTTCAACTAAGATAAAGGTCGACATTAATTGGCCCAAGATTTTGCCAGAATCCTCCTTTGGCAACGCAATTTTATTTTGCTCAAATTTTTGCGCAAATTCATAAAGTGGCTCTGAGACGGGGTTTTGGAAGAATGACTCTCTGTAACTTGAAAAATGTTTCTGCTCAGGCTCATTTTCAAAAACCTGGCCAAATTGTGCTTTTCTTTCCTCTAAAAAGCCAGGCGGCGATGGGGCCTCTAATTTATCATCGAATTCAGCGCTTTCCTGTAATTGCTGAAAATTATCAACGCTCCAGACAAAAGGCTTAAACGCTGGCTCAATTTTTATCTGCTCAAGTGTGTTTTGCTCGAGTGTTTTTTTGACTGAATTCTTCAAAAAAGCGCATATTTTGGCAATGTTTGAGAAACGCACCTGCTCCTTGCGAGGATGGATGTTGATATCAATTTTTGAAGCTTCAACGGTCAAAAACACAAAGCAGACAGGAAATCGACCCTCAGCAAGCCGCTCCTGATAACCGTTAACGATGGCCTGAGAAAGCAGGGAATCTTTAACTGGCCTGGAATTGACGAACAAAAACATTCCAGATTTTGAATATCGCAGCTGTGAGCCATCGGAAATCAATCCACTAATTTTTATTTCATGCTCCAGTTCTTGATTTATTGCCATCAAGCCTTCTGAGAGCGAATAATCCCAAAGCTGGCAGGCTCGGTCTTTTAAATTTTGTACGCTTGGGGCTTTGAGAAAAAACTTTTCATCTTTGAAGACAAAAAATCCCACATCCGGATTTGAAATCGCAAATTGCTGAATTACGTTGACGATTTGATTGAACTCGGTTTCTGGCTGCTTTAAAAATTTCCTGCGTGCTGGCGTATTTTCAAAGAGATTTTGTACGCAAATTGTTGTTCCAAAATCGGCTGGAACAGGCTCTTGTGAGACCAACGTTCCAAATTTAAATTCAAGCTTTATTCCAGGTTCATTTGAGTCTTTTGCTTTTGTTGTCAGCGTTAATTGGCTAACAGAATTTATGCTGGCCAAAGCCTCACCTCGAAAGCCAAAGGAACTTAAGGCATAAAGATCCTCAACCGCTTTTATTTTGCTTGTCCAATGCGGCAAAACTGAGTTTTTTGCGTCCTCTATGCTCATTCCAAGGCCATCATCGGAGATCTCGATTAAATCTTGGCCGCCGTTAATTATTTTGATTGTGATATTTTTTGCCTGCGCATCAAGGCTGTTTTCAACAAGCTCTTTGACGATGTTTGCTGGACGCTCGATAACTTCGCCTGCAGCAATTTTTAAGATTTCTTGGTCGGCCAGTTTTATTATTTTGTTCAATGTTTTTGCCAAAAATTATAGTTTTTGCTTTGCTGATGCGCAGCCTAAAAGCTCACAGAAAAAGAACAAAAAAGCAACTCCAAAATTTTTATGTTTTATTTTGTCTCATTTAAAATTGCTTCAATTTCATCGATCTCTCTGGGCAAATTAGCACTGAGCCGAACAAGGCCTTTTTCTGTCATTAAATAATTGTCCTCGATTCGCACTCCGATGCTTTCCTCTCGAAGATAAAGACCCGGTTCGATTGTAAAAACGCAGCCAGGAGCCAGGGATTCTTTATAAGATCCCACATCGTGGACATCCAGACCCATGTAATGGCCGATGCCGTGTGGAAAATATTTTTCAAGACCACGCTCTTTGAAGAATTTGATCGTTAAATATTGAAGCGATTTTTCACCTTTTTCGAAATTTTTCAAAAACATGCCAGGTTTGGTTGCTGATTCAATAAATTTTTGTGCTTCCAAAACGATTTTGTAAATCTCTTTTTGGCGTGGCGAAAATTTGCCAGAAACTGGATAAGTTCTGGTCAAATCAGAGGCATACATATCAAATTCGCAGCCAATATCGATGACAACTAAAACACCGTCTTTCAAGAGCTTTTGACTTGGTAAATGATGCAAAACTGTCGAGTTTTTGCCGCTTGCCACAATACTTCGGAAGGCCTTGTCTTGGCAGTTTTGGGCATCGTAAGAGTTTGAGATTAAATTTTTTAATTCAAGCTCTGAAATATTGGGTTTAATTTTGTGCGCTATTTTTTTGTGCGTTTGAACACAGGCATCGATAGATTTTTTGATCGAATCAATTTCGGCCATATCTTTTATGCGCCTGGAATCATTGATCTGATCGGCAACATTGAAAATTTTTGCGTTTGTCAAAAGCGATGAAACTTTGTGGTAAAACCATTTTGCCGATAGTCCCGATAAATCAAGTTCTGAGCCTGGGTTCTGACAGATGAAAATGGAATCATATTTTTTGAGAGCTTCGATCAAGTTTTCGACCGCCTCGATGTTAAAGTCGGCATTGATAGAAAAGCCATTGATTGGTTTTCCAAGTTTGTAAATTTGGTCGATTCCATGAACTTCTGTGCTTGGCTGGTCACAGTGCTCGCTTTCCCAAATTGACCGATTTACGCCGTATTCGGGTTGAAACAAGCTGCTTTGCGCCTCTAAATTTATTACA
This sequence comes from uncultured Pseudomonadota bacterium, assembly GCA_964442725.1. Classification (GTDB taxonomy): domain Bacteria; phylum Babelota; class Babeliae; order Babelales; genus CAYTZU01. The sequence continues at coordinate 7,688 of CAYTZU010000011.1, read as the reverse complement.
GCGCAAGCTCCAGGTTCTTTGACTCCTGTTAGGTAAAAGAAATTATTCTCAGGCCTGAATTTGTGCCTGCAATCGATTTCAAAGCCTGAAAAAAGCAAAATCGCTCCGTTTTCAACATTGAATTTTCCTTTTATCCGATCAATTAATGATTTTTGCCTTTCTGTAAAGTTCTTTTTATCAAACATTTTGCCTTTGGCCGTTTTTTAAAAGGGGGTTCGTCCTTCAATTGCCTTTAAAATTGTTACTCGATCCATAAATTCAAGCGTGGAGCCCATCGGAATTCCGCTGGCCAGACGAGTGAGTTTGATGTTTTTGCCCTGCAGCTTTGATGAAATAAAACTTGAAGTCGCCTCACCTTCTGGAGTCAAGTTTGTTGCCAAAATTAGTTCCTTTATTGTTTGACGATCAACTCTTTCGATCAATTTTTCAATGTTAAGTTCCTCTGGGCCGATCCCTTCAAGTGGCGAAATGCTTCCGCCAAGGACATGATACGATCCCTTAAACTCTCCAGATCGCTCAATTGAACCTAAATCGTGCCAGGTCTCTACAACACAAACTATCGATTTATCTCTTGATCCATCGATGCAAATTTGGCAAAGCTCTGAGTTTTGCGCCAGGTTTGAACAAAAGGTACATTTCATAAGATTTTCCCTAGCAGATTTAATCGACTTGATTAAATCTGCCACTTCCTGCTCGGGCAATGTTAAAAGGTGACAAGCAACTCGATAAACATTTCTTGAAGACAAATACGGCAGTCGCCTTAATCTTTCAACCAGCTCTTTGATTGCCGGTAGAGATGTCATTTTTAGCCTTTCCTGAGCCAGAAAGCTCGAATTATAGAATCAAATGTTAATTCCTCAATTAAAGAGAAAAATGAATTAAAGAACATGTAAAGAACTATTCCTGAAGGCAGATTTGCAAAGAAGGCAACAAGAATCATAGGTGTTAAGTACCTTGCAAATCCCATATTATCATTTTGTAGATCTCTTAAGATTTGTTCTCTCAAAATGAATGATAATCCAAACAAAACTGGAAGTAGGAAATATGGATCTCTGGCTGACAAATCCTTAATCCACAAGAAAAATGGTGCATGATAAAATGAAATGTAATTATTTAAAATTTTGTAGGAGGCAAAAATGATTGGAATTTCAAATATGAGCGGAAGGATTTTGAACATTTTCTGGGTCTGAGATCGGCCGTGTTTTTCATAAAACTTGCTCGTCTCTTCACTTTTTTTGACGAAATTATCTTTGTATTGGCGGTTTATTGCCGAAAGCTCCTGCCAGTGCTCTTTTTCAAACTCAATTGCGTCGGCAAATCTGCGTCGTGCATAAAATGAAAGTGGGCTTAAAATAAAACGAGTCAAAAGAGCCACGAAAATTATTGCCAATCCATAATTGCCAACATTTTTCTTTAACCATTCGATAAGTTCGATTAAAAGCTCACAAAGCCATCCAAACCATCCAAATGAAAGAAGACCTATGAGTTTTTCGTCAACAGCTTTAATTGAGGAGACCGATTTTGGACCGACGTAGAAATTGAATTCAACTGTTGTTGGCTCAAAAACCTCTTTGCAGTCCAAAAAGCAGGAAAGTTCATTGTCAGAAATTCTTTTGAAATAACCCCTTTGCACAAATGAATCGGGATCTTGGCTATAAAATGCGTGCGCAAAGTATTTATCTGATGCTCCGAATTTTAATGGCAATTTCCAGGCACTATTGGACTCTTGGTCTTTGTTGACCTGGTAAATGCTTTTGCCGTCCATGCCCAAGACAAATCCTTCAGACTTGTCGCCCATCAAAGAACCAATTCGTGGTCCGGGGAAAATTATGCGAGGGGCAACTTTTGAACCTCTTTTTGGCTCAAAGTGACACTTTAGCTTTATGGAGTAGTCTTTGTCCGAAACAAAGAAAGTTTTTATTATTTTGCAGTAACTATTTTCAGCTTTGAATTCGATCCAATTTTCTCCGTTTTCTTCAGAGATTCCCTGTCCGATGAAGTTGTAAATAAATGGAGTTTCGGTTTCAAGGGCAATTAAAAATGAGCCGCGACTTCGCTCTTCAAGGCCTAAAGGATAAATTGTTCGGATCGATCCACCCAGTTCTCCAGTGTAATTTTTGAATTCAACTCCGGAAAGCACTGCGCCATGGCTTGAAAAGAAATAATCACAGTTTTTTGTGTAAATTATCGTTTCTTCGGCGGGAATTGCAGCTTCTCGGTCATTGAAGTCGACCTCTTTTATGATGGACTTTGTCTCAAGTAGGCTGACTGGAGCCTTAAATTCTTGACCGGGAATATCGATTTTATTGGCTAAATCTTGAGTATCAGCGCTCTTTGGCGAGAAGAAGAATTTGAATGTGAAGATCAATAATACACAAAAAAGTATAAAATTAAGCCCTCGAAAGTTCATAGTTAAAGTTTTTCCACTAAGTTAAGCGTCAATGAATGGCTAAATACCTATGTTTGCGAGTCTATCAATAAAATAAAAATAGAACTACTCAAAAATAGTCGATAATTGATAGGTTTTTATTCTATTTGAATAGAAATCGGGTTTCAGTTTGAAAAATTAGCCATACGTTTGCAAAAACTTTTTAAATCCACTAGTGTGACAGAAATAACGTTGGTGTATATATAAAAGAATAAAACAAATGAGGTGTATCTATGAAGAAGTTATTATTAGCTTTGGCTTTGGTGTCTGCTGGAAATTTGATGGCTGATGAAGCTCCTGTTGCTGAAGTTCCTGCAGTAGAACAAGTAGAAGAAGCTCCGGTAGTTCCTGCTGAAGAAGCTCCTGCAGCTGAATAATTTCCTACTTGAGAATTTAAAAAGGGAAAGGGCCTGGATTTTCTAGGCCCTTTCCCTTTTATTATTTTGACTATTTTTCTTAACTTTTTACTCGATCAATCCAAAGCTTTATGTACTTTTTGGCAACTCTTCGAGAAATGCCAAATCCACGAAGCCACTTGACCATTTTTTCTGAAGCTTCTGAGTTTTTGTCTTTCTTGGAAATTGTCTGTCCCTGCATATCCATTCCGCAGAAGGAATTTCTATTAAACGCGGTCGTTCCAACAATTTCCTCGTCGATTTCTGTGAACAATAATCGCAGACCAAAAGGATCCTTTAAACCAAAGGAAATTACGCTGCCATTTTTATTCTCAGTTTTTATGAAAACTTCGAGTCCTTTTTTCTTGCAGCCTTTATAATAACGATCAATTCCTTTCTTTGCGATAGCGACAACGGCAGCAGCTCGGCCTGTACAACGTCTGACCATGCTAAATTCAGCCAGTTCATCAATGGACGGAAGGCGGAAAATTATGTTGAACTTTCCTTTTTTAACTTCAGCCCGACTTAGATGAACCCCTCCCTCATCGTCGCATTCAAGACCAACGATGCTAAAGAGAAGTTTTTCTGTATAAAACTTTATCGCTTTCTCAACAGAATCTACGATTAATACGACTTTTCCAGTCTTGAACATAACTAAAGGCTCTCCCTAGCTTTTACAAGAAAAAGCGCGGGGAGCATTATTTAAAATTGTCCCTTACGCGCCCAATTACCTTGAAAGACTCCCAACACGCTTTGCAAGGCTACTAATTTTACGATTTGCTGTATTTTTTTTAAGGAGGCCTTTTCCTTGTGCTCTAGCTATTTTTGCCTGGACCAACCTTAATAAATTTTCCGCCGCAGCAGATTGGCCTGCTGTAACTGCCTCTAGGACCTTCTTTGTCAAAGTTTTTATTTCTGACGATCTAGCCCTATTTCTGGCAGCTCTTACCTTACTCCTCTCAGCGTCCTTTTTAGAAGATTTTAAATTAGCCACTTTCTGATCCCATTAAATTAATAATTTAAACAACTTTTTCTACACAACCAGACTTAACACATTTCGTACAAACAGTTCCTCGGTGAACGGCGGTCTGTCCTTTGTAGGAAAATCTAATTTTATTTACATTGGGAAAAAGCCAACGCCTAGTTCTATTGTTAGCATTGCTAACATTATTGCCAGTTCGTGGCCGTTTATCACAAATTAAGCAAACACTGGCCATTTTTAACTAACCCTTTCTTAAAAATTGTAAAACAATGGTTATACAGGCCATTATTCTACACAACAATTATAAAAATAACAGATCCTACTACCAAATATTGAATTTTATCGAATTTGTCGGTTCTTAGGCTGCATGGGGAGCAACAATTTGAGGCTCTATTTGCTCTCCTTGCTCGACACCCAGTTCAAGAATATCAAGGACCTGCTTCCTGTCCAATGTTTTCTTTTCCAGTAGGGTATTTGCCAGTTTTTCGATGGATTCTTTGTTTTTTGGAATTGAAAATAGTTCGATCAATTCCTTTAATTTTCGGTTTACCAATTCTCGAGAAAGCTTTTCAATTTCATGCTGTGTTGTGCCGGAGGCATCGCTCCATTTGGAAACCATGATTGGTCCTAATTCAGACATTCCAAATCTGGTAATTATTTGCTTGGCTACTCTATTGACTGAAATCAAGTCACTGGAAACCCCTGAAGAATGTGAATTATTGAAGAATATTTTCTCTGCGGCCATTCCTCCCAGAGAGACCATCATCATGCGTTCAAGCTCTTCTCTGTCTTGCAAGAGCATGTCAGCCTCGCTCTCCGGAACAAATGAGGTCAGTCCCAAAGCTCCGCCAACTCGTGGAATTATAGTAATTCGACTAAGAAGGCTTAGTAATGGAGTTTTTTCAACCAAGAAAGAGGCCAGAGCGTGTCCTGATTCATGGAGTGCCACTCTGCGTCGCATTTCATGTGACATTTGCTCGAATAGCTCGTCTTTTGGCTCTCCAAGCTGAACAGTTTCAATTGCTTGGGCGAGATAATCGGTGCTCAGCTTCTCAATTTTGCCATTGCTCTCTTTTTTTAAGAAATCTATGCAGGCCTTTGTTACAATGTCTTTAATTTGCGCTCCACTCATTCCTGCCGAATGTTTGGCCGCCATCAAAATATCGGCTTCAGGAAGATTAATGTTCAGTTTTTCAAGATTTATTTTCAGTATTTCTGTTCGATTTCTAATGTTTGGAAGTTCGAATTCAAGTACCTTTCCAAGTCTGCCCGGTCTCAAAAGAGCTTTATCGATAGCTTCAATAAAATTTGTTGCTCCAAAGACTAAAACTTCGTCCCAATTATTATTGACCTGTCGACCATCGAGTTCAAAGAGCAGCTGATTAAGCGTTTTTTCGTATTCGGTTCCGCCGTCTGAGATTGCCGCGTCTCTTTTCCGTGCAACGGCATCAATTTCATCTATAAAAATTAAGCAAGGAGCGTTTTCTCGCGCTTTTTCAAACAAGCTTTTCATGGCAAAGGTTCCGGTTCCAACATATGTATGAACAAATTCTGAACCAGTCACTTCGATAAAATTAAAACCAAGATATGAAGCATAAGCTTTTGCTGTAAGTGTTTTTCCGCATCCAGGAGGGCCTGTAAAAATAATTCCTTTGGGAATCAAATTTTTGATTGGCGCAAATTTTTCCTTGTTTTTTATGAATTGTGAAAGATCATCAAGCCCTTTTCTAACAACTTCTGTCATTGAAACATTTTCTATCTTGAATTCAATTTCATTTGGGCGAATGACTTTCCATTTGCTTTTGTCAGGATAAAAGTGTTCCTTTGCATTGTCCCATGAATTTTCATTAGAGACGTTTCCATAGGTTTCAGTTTTTAGATCAAAGTTGAAGTCATCGGATTCACTTAACGGGATTAATGAACCCATGGCAACTCCAATGGCCAACCATGAAATATCTCTTTCCATGTCTGGATACATTAAATCGAAGTGATTAATGAATGGTCTTGCGAAAAAGAAAGCATTCGCTGTAAAACCAGCGATTTTTGCAAGTCTAAACATGTTTTTTTTTCTTGTGGCAAAGGCTAACTTTTTTTTCAGTTGGGCCTCTGTTTTACGATCATTTTTTGTTGTTTCAAGAAGTTGCAAAAGAGCAGATTCTCTTTTTTCCCAGGTTTTTTCCTTTTTTCTTAGATAAAAAAACGAAAAACCAAGACCGATGGCCGGAAAAATAAGCTTTTTTTTGTCGAAAGGATTTATATTATTTCCACTTGATTGCCCTTGCGCATTTGTAGTTTGCGTAGACAATACTTCTTGAGTCCAAGAAGTACCTAAGATAAAGCAAAAAATGATTACAAACTTAATTTTAATCTCTAATATTTTCATTGAACGCAATAATTAATCATGTTTTAGCTTGTTTTTGAGATCATAAGCTGACCTCTGACGTTTCTAAGGTATCAGTTTTTGAAGATATTGACATACGTGATGTTCCAAACCTTTAAAAATCAACGATAAACTTAACTTCTGATGCTGAAAGTGTTTCTTTTTCGATTAATTGATCAGCTAATTTTATCAATTTGTCTTTATTTTGTTTTATCGTTGAAAGCGCTTCACTATAAGCTTGATCCAAAATTTTGCTCACCTCTAGATCAACTTTTTCCTTTGTCGCCTGAGATTCGAGTCCGTCAAAGTGGTCGGAGAGCGAAATTGGCCCTAGATCGGACATTCCAAATAACTTTACCATTTTTCGGGCAATGGAATTGGCATTTTCAAGGTCATTGGTTACAGATGAAAAGGTTTGATTATACATAACTTCTTCGGCTGCGCGACCGCCCATGCAGACCTTAATTTCGGCAAAATAATGTGCTTTGCTACGCTTAAGCTTGTCCTCTTCTCGGATTGTCCAGGTCAGACCCAGAGCGTTTCCTCTCGGAATAATTGTTACTTTTTGCAGAGGATTTGAATTTGGATCGGACAGGCAAACCAATGCGTGTCCAGCCTCATGATATGCGGTTTGCCTTTTGGATTCCTTGTCCTGTTTTTTAATCAAGGACATGTTTTCGGCGCCCATGTAAACAAAATCTCGCGCCAGCTCCAGATCTTTTAATTCAACAACAGAGCGTCCATCTTTTTTGGCCAAAAGAACTGATTTTTTTATTAGGTTTTTAAGGTCAGCACCGTTAAATCCAAAGGTCTCCTTGGCAATTTGTGCCAAATTTGTTTGATCGGCTAGTTTGTTATTTTTTGAGTGAATTTTTAAGATTTCCTCTCTCGCGCTGACATCTGGAAGCTCTACGGTTATTGTTTTATTTAGCCGTCCTGATCGTTTGATTGCTTCATCGACCATGTCGGGCCGATTTGTTGCGGCAATTACAATTACGTGATTTTCTTTATCAAAACCATCTAGTTCAGCCAAAAACTGAGTAATTGTCTGTCCATTTTTATGTCCATCAAGGCCTTTTCGACAGCCAATTGCATCAATTTCATCAATGAAAATAATGGATAAATATTGTCGCGCCTGTTCGAAAAGCGCCTTCATTCGGTTTTTTCCAACGCCGACATACATGTCGTCAAATTCTGAGGCCCTGACACTTATAAATGGCCGGCCGGCCTCCCCAGCCACAGCTCTTGCCAAAAGTGTTTTTCCGGTTCCCGGTTCTCCCACCATTAAAACTCCGGACGGTGGCTCAACTCCAAGGCGTTTGTAGTCCTCTGGATTTTTTAAAAAATCGACAATTTCTTTGAGCTGTTCCTTGGCCTCATAGCAGCCGGCAACGTCCTCAAAGCGAGTTTCAATGGAATTTGGAGCATAAAATATTCCTGGGGATTGAAAGAATTTTTCATCCCCTCTTGAAAGTCCGCTTATTGAGCCATCTTCCTTGAGGC
>CAYTZU010000010.1:0-16019 GCA_964442725.1 uncultured Pseudomonadota bacterium | reverse complement strand
GGACAGATGATAATTTTTTTCCACATTTGAAAGTAGGCCAGGCATAAGGCTATTGATAAGTTTTACAGTATTTTCGCTGACTGGATTTTCAACTATCAAAGTTTTGCCCGGATCATAGCCAATTCTTTCAACAAAATCCTTTGAAAAGAAGGCATAATTGCACTGTTCAACCATGTTTACGCCATTGACCAAGAAGTTTTTTGACAGACGAATCATGGTTTTTTCTGAAAAATCAAACGGTTTTTTTTCGAAAAGCGGCAACTGTGGCTTTATTTTCTCAAAGCCATGGCATCGTGCAATTTCTTCCACGATATCCTCGGCAATTTCTATGTCCTTGCTTGCCCGAAAGTCAGGAACTCCAACGTTGTAGCAAACCTGTTCATGCATTGGATCAAGTTCAACGGAAAAACCTAGGTGCGAGAGAGGCTTTATGACCTCATTTTCGGAGAGCTCTATTCCTATGCGATTTTCTATGAAACTGTGTGTTATCGAAATCACTAATTTTTTGTCTTCGCTTCCAAGGCTCAAAATTGGCCCGGATAAAGTCATGCTTATTTTAAAATCCTCTGCAAGCTTTAAAAATCGCAAAACGCTCTCAGGGGCTAAAGTTTTATGAAGTGTTTTTTCAAATCTGGCGCTGGACTCAGTCCTTGCTTTGTGATGCTGAGCTGAGCGACGAATTGTTGTTGCGTCAAAGTTGGCTGATTCAAAAATTATTTCTTTAGTGTTCTGAGAAATTGAATCATTTTTTCCGCCAATTATTCCGGCAAGACCGACTGGGCCTTGTTTTCCAGCAATTATCAAGTCTGAGCATGTCAAATCGATCGTTCGGCCGTCTAAAAGTTCGAGACTTTCACCCTTCCATGCAAGTCGAACTGTGATCTGTCCATCTGGGATTTGCAGCGCATCGTAAGCGTGGACCGGCTGGCCCCAATCGAGGGTCAAATAGTTGGTCAGATCAACAATTCCACAAATTGGCCGAATGCCGGTTCTGGCTAGTCGAAAAGCCATTTTTGGAAGACTCGGGCCATTTTCAAAATTAGATATTTTAGCCGCACAAAAAAACTTGCAGATTTCAGGATTTTTATTGATAACCGAAAGTGTTCCGTCAGGGCTTGAAATTTTGTTCGAAGATTTTTCTCTCAAAAATGGAGCGCTTGAAAGCATTGATTCTTCAGGCTTTAATTCACTGTGGCATAAAAGTGCAATTTCTCTGGCAAAGCCGCGGTGACTCCACATGTCAGGGCGATGGGTGATCGTTTTGTTGTCAACCTCAAGGATTACATCATCCCACTCGACTAAATTTTTCCAGGCTCCGGCCAGATCTTGGTTTCCAATCAAAAGCGCTGGCAAAAAACCATCCTTTTCAAGCAAAAAATCGGAAACCTTTGCCCATGCAAAATTATTGCCAGCTTTTGTGACCAAAAAAACTGCGTCAATTTTTGCGTCAGGGCGAGCGTCCAAAACCAGATTTTCCTTTAATTCAGGAACGTTGGCATGAACTTTTTGTTCATCAAACTCTGTGACCTTTGCAGCAAAGAATTTTTGCTTGTCGACTCGCCAGAAATGGAACTTTTCAACCTCGGCCACGCGTTCATTGAAGAGACTACAGAGTTTTTCAAGCTCAATTCCGAGCTCGCTCAAATTTTTGATCGTTAAGTGGTCGAGCATCCAAGAGAGTGAGATTTTCATAATTTCCGTCGATCTAAGGGCACAAAATCTTACATTGCCGTCAAAATATTGACTCAATGGTACCAAAATTGGATGCTTTGTTCTACTCGGCGGTTAAGCATTATTGAGCGCGAGATCTGTTGAATTCATCTGCCGCTGTAACAAATTTATCACGAGCTGCGATAACTTCTCCTGCCAGAGTTTTCTGATCGCTTTCACCATTTGCTAAAGCTTGGATTGAATCCCAAAACGATTTGTCATTATCTCGGGTCTCTGGTGATTGAAGATTCATAAGAATCGAACCAAATTCAATAAGATTAGGAATAGTTTTGGTCGTAGACCGCTTGTCATCAATCTGTTTTTTTATTTCAGCATTTGCTTCACGCAAAGCTCTTAATTTTATTTTCAAATTTTCTTCAGCATCCAAATAAGCTTGTTGTTCTGCGGTTATTTTAGGTTTTCTGGAGGCCTGATTTTGATTTGGTCCAATGAAGGCACGGAATGGAACGGGGTTAAAAGTCCACTCTTTGAAGTAGTGCCTGTGACCGCCCACGCACATCAAATAAAGCGCTGCACAAGCACTTCCCAAAACCAGCAATTTTTTACCCACGGATGTTTCACTTGACTTCTTTGATTTTTGCGACTTATGAGTTTTAAGTTGTGAGTCTTCTGGTTTATGGCTGCAATTTAAATTTGCGCTCGATGCCAAAAAAAGCATTAAAAATAGTTTTCTAAGCATTAATTTCACCTTTAAAAATGCCGACTTTGATGTGCCTTCTAACTTTGCAAGCATAAAATCATTTCAAACGTTTAGCAAAACCGCATTGCAAAAGCCTTATAAAATCTGGCTTTTTTATTAAAATTTTGAATTTGTTTATAGCTGTTTTTCCTATTTGAAAACATTGATTGGGTTTTTGTATAAAATCGATTGAAATTTTATTGGTTTAATTAACATTAAACAGTATCGGTAAGAATAAAATTGTTTTAATATCAGGCCGCCAACGTTTTTAATTCAAAGAATTATAAAAATCCAACTGGAGGGAGCGCCATGATGGAGCCTTGTCAAAATCGCGATTTAATAACAAATCCAAGCTATAAAAATATTATGCGACTCTCTTGGCCGACCATGATTTCCTACATCGCGCTTTTGACCGTGAGCATCGTCGATCTTTATTTTGTCGGAGATCTTGGGCGAAGCGCCATTGCCGCAGTTTCGATCGGGGGAACCGTTTGGTGGCTTTTGATGAACTTTTTGGATGGATTGAGGCAGGCAACAACGATTCTTGTGGCCGGTTTTGTCGGTGAGGGTGAAGATCGCAAATCTGGGCTCATTTTAAATTTGAGCCTTTTGATCGCTGGAATCATAAGTTTGGCTCTTTTTTTCTCGGCCGATGCATTGTCCGACTTTTTGCATGGAATCATGACCAAAGATGAGTCTGTGATCATTTTGGGACGGAATTATCTCCCAATTTTGCTCAAGGGTTCCTTTGCCACGCTCATGTTTTTTTCCATCGAAGGCTTTTTGAGGGGCTTGGGAAACACATTTTTGCCAATGCTCATTTCAGGAGTTGTTTGTTTGGTAAACATTTTCTTTAACTGGACAATTGTTGCCGGACACTTGGGCTTTGCAAAAATGGGTGTGCGCGGTGCAGCAATGTCGACGGTGTGGGCCGAAATCATCGGTCTTTTAATCGGTTTTTGTTCAATTTTTAGCCACAAATCAATTCGCAAAATAGTTTCGGCTCAATTGGCCCGTGGCAGCGCGATTTTTGAGTTTTTAAAAATAAGTCTTGAGGTCGGATTTTTTGCACTATCGATAAGTGCAGCCAGATGCATTTTTACAGCCTTTATTGGTCGAGCCGACACACTTTTGCTGGCAGCACATCAGATCGCAAATCAGGTATTTTCGATCTTGTTTTTACCAAGTTTGGCCTTCATGATCAGCGCATCGATAATTTCATCGGCTTTGGTGAGCAGCAATCAACTAAATTTGATCAAAACGGCGGTCTTTCGAATTCTTGTCATCTGCATGGCTACAATGCTTCTTTTCGGTGGCCTCATTTGGATTTTCTCGCCTGATCTTGCCCTTGCCTTCAGTCCGACCGATTTGGCAGTCACGGCCATTGCAAGCAAGGCGATAAAGTTGGTGGTTATCGATCAGATAATTTGCGCATTTTCGCTCGTTCTGCGCGGCGTTTTGGCCGGAGTTGGAATGGCTGGATACACGATGGTTGTGGCATTTTTTACAAGCTTTGTCATTTTCCTGCCACTTTCTTGGCTTGCAATTTTTTACTTCAAATTGGGGCTTTTGGGCGGCTACGCAATGATGATTTTGTGGACCACGCTTTCAATGATCCTCTTTGCCAAAAGGTTTTTTTGGAACGTTGCCAATTCGGAGCGATTGGCCCATTTTTTGAAAAAAAGTGAGGCCGAGCCAGGCGGAGTTGAGCAGGATTTTGCCGGAATGACCGGTGTTTGCAATCCCGCTGAAGTGGCCGAAAACTCAGAAATTGGAATCTTGCGAGAGGAAGAAGAGGAAAAATAAAACTTTACATGGTTCCAAAAGAGGCTTGCAATCGGCAAAATCAACAAAACCCTGCAAATTGAAAGTCTGGCTTTCAAATTACATGGTGTTGCCTAATTTTTCTAAAGGTTTGTCCATTAAAATTAGACTGGAAAGGCCGATTGCACGGATTTTTGAGTCAAGCATAAAATCATGATTTCCCGGCGAAATTACCGTTAAACTTGTCAAATCTAAGTCGGCAAGTGCCACTTTCATCGACTGGGAAATCTTTGGCGAGTCGCTATATTTGAATTCAAAGCCATATTTCCTTTGCCCAAGGCAGACCAAAAGATCAAGTTCGGCACCGGTCGCCGTTGCCCAAAAAAAGCAGTCCTGGGCGTCAATGTCAAGGCATCGGATGACTTCCTCGAGGGCAAAGCCCTCCCATGAAGCGCCCAGATGCATAAATCGGTTGAGAGTGTCGATATCATCGATTCTGGAAAGCGTGTGAAAAAGCCCACTATCTCTGATGTAAACTTTTGGTGATTTTATTTGTCGTTTTTTTATGTTTTCAAACCATGGGCAGAGGACTCGAACCATCATTGTTCCAGTCAAAATATCCAAATATTTTTTGATCGTCACGTGGGAGAGCTCCATGGCGCGGCCAAAGTTGCTGGCATTAAAAATTTGTCCGTGACTTGCAGCCAAAAGCGTCCAAAATCGTCTGATCTGTTGAGCTGGCAAGCCGGCAAATCCAAGCGCTGGAATGTCCTGCTCGAGAAAGGTTTTTATATAGTTTTTGCGCCACAGAACACTTTCATGATCGCTTGAGGCCAAAAATGATCGCGGAAATCCGCCCCTCATCCAAAGTTGACTGAGGTCTGCCGTGCCCACCTCTCGAGCCTGAAATGGCGTCATTTCGATGTAGCCGATGCGTCCGGCCAATGATTGTGATGACTGAGAAATTAATTCTCTTGAGGCGCTGCCCAGAATTAAGAATTTTTGTTTGGATTCGGGCTTGTCGACAAGGACTCGCAAGATCGAGAAAAGGTCGGGCTGGCGCTGGATTTCATCAATTACGATCAGGCCGGAGAGATTTTCGAGTGCAAGTTTTGGGTTTTCCAGCCGCGCAATGTCGACCGGATCCTCTAAATCGAAATAATTTGCTTTAAAATTCTGACCGCTTGCCACATTTACCGAATCAAAAAACTGCCTGGCAAGAGTGGTTTTGCCACATTGACGAGGGCCAATGAAGGCCACGATCGGATGCACCGCAAAATTATCTTTGATCTGTTCAAAAAACCTGCTTCTTATCACTCTAAACATCCTAAACCCTGCAAATTGAAAGTCTGGCTTTCAAATTACAGGGTCTGATGATTTTTTCCAATAAAAATGTGAGTTTTAGGGATTTAAAGAGAAGAGGGCCTGAGGTTTTCCCAGGCCCTTTGAATAAAATGTTTTTGTAAATTTAAGAGGGAATTTTTGCTCCAAGTTCTTTGCCAGCGGCTTGGATGTCCAATCGCAGTTCTTGTTTTGTATATCCTCGTGGGTTCCTTGCAGATCGAGCGTTTTCCGTTGCATAAAGATTAATAACGCTGTTTTGCGATATATTATTTACAGCTCTATATGCTGTTCTTAAAGATGCAATTTTATCTTCTTTAGAAAGACTGCCATTCATGATATTTTGCAGCTGTTTGTATGCATCTTCAAGATCTTGTGAAGTTTGATTTCGTGCCCCTTGCTTTACGCCTTCTCTTTTTACAATATAATCCCATGGTTTTGGTTCAAGACGATCAAAGACCCCCGAGCCTGAAAGCGTGGATTCGTCAATTACTCTGCCAAAACCTTTTCCTTTTTTCGGCATTCCTGCTGGTGGGCTAAATGAATCGGCGCGCTGCGTTTTATTGGGTGGAGTTGGTTTTTTAGTGCTTGAATCCAAACCTTTAACAGTCCCAGTGGTAAACCATGATCCAAGGACGCCTCCAATTCTTGATTGAGGAGCTGGTTTTTTACTTGGTGGTGGAGTTGGAATGAATTGCTGCGGCAAAGGCGCTGTAGCAGGTGACGGTATCGAAGCCGGTGGTAACGTTAAACTACTTTTTAATCGTTTAAAAGTCTGTTCAGGTGTTTCTTCGGGATCCTGCTGAGACTGGTTGTAAGACTCCGGTAATTCTAGGCTTGGAAGTGGGTTTCGTGGACTTCTTGGTGATGTTGGAGCTGGTGAGAAGAAGGAATCGTCTCCACCAGGACTTAATAAAGAGTTATTGTTCACTGGATATTGAGAAATTGCACTGAGGTCTGTTGGATCTTCTGATGCGGAATCATTGAACGGTGGCTCAGGTCTTTGACCTTGGTCATCGGGTTCAAGATTCTGGTTATCACGATGCAGGAAACTTTCAGCGTGTATTCTTGGCACGAATAGATCTAGATTTATACTGCCTTGGCTATCCCCAATATCGCGTCTATTTCTAGATGGCGATGTCCTTCTATTGCGGCCTGCAGGTCCATTGCGATCTGATTCATCATCTGGTTGATCGGATTCAAGAGGTTCTGTTGGGCGTGAACCCAAAAATTTTGCTGTTCCCGCCTTTCCACCAGCTCTATAGGCATCATCCTGAGGAATTGGGCGTGATTCCTTTTCTTTTCTGAGTAAATCTTCTAATTCTTGTTGATATTGAGCTTCAAGTTTTTCTCGATTTCCGCCCTGTTCTCGATTTATGGCCTCTAGGCTAATCAAATTTCTTCGATCGGTGGCTTCAGTCTCTTCCAAGTTTGTTCGTGCATTGTGATCGATAAACAAGCTAATTGCTTTTTCATAAATACTATTAAGATCTTTTTCTGCTTGTTTGGTTTTTTGTTTCAAAGCTTTAACATTTAATGGATCTAATGGATCTCTAGGGTCTTGAGTTCCTATTGCTTGATGAAGCTCTCGATTAATTTCTTCTAATGAATTAACTAGTGGATCTATTTTAGGCTTCAAGGTTGACGTGCTTTCTTTTTCTGAAATATTTGTAAGTGATGTAATGGCATTTTTAATCTTTCCAAGAACTTTGTCTGCTTCTATTCTCGCTCTGGATGAATTAAGTTGAGCTTCAATTTCTCTTCGGCCTTCATCTTCTCCAAGCTCTACCGCGAGGCGTTCTTCCTCTTCCAAAATACTAACAAAACTTGTCTCTGCTCTGTCGGTTTGCCTGGCTAATTCTGTTGCTGTTTGTGGAGTAGAATTTGGGTCTTGAGGCTCTTGTTCTGCGGTTATGATCGCTGTGGAAAGATCCTGAGCAATTTGTTTTAAGCTTGGTAAAATAGTTGAATAAGCATTTTTTGTTTTTGAATCAAGGTTTGGATCATTGAGGATAGCTTCAAATTTTGCAATTTCATTTTCTACTTGCTTAAGCAAAGCATTTGCGCGTTCTATTTGATTGTTTAGCTCTTCATCAAGTTCTCCAGCCCCTTGTGAAGGTTGATGTGGAAGATGTCCTGATTTAGGGGCAAATGGGCTTGATTGATCATCAGCAGCCGATGGCATATCTGACTTGAGGTGCAATTTAAATGGTGTCGCGCTTACTCTTTGGCCTTGTTGAATTCCTGCTGGACCAGCGGTTCTTTCTTCATAAATTGTTGTTTCATCAGTATCTGACGGCGTAAAGCCACCCTCGGGAATTTCGCCAAAACCTAAATTTTCGTCAGGGGTGCTCACATTGCTAAGGTGGCTGTCCGATGGAAGCGATGATGGCCTTAGTCCTGTTGGGAAATGACCTGGGGATTGATCGTTTGGCAATGGCAGCCGGTCGCCTTCGTCAAGGCTAAAATTATCTTCTTCTTCAGGAATAGGTAGCTGATCTTTTGGTCCGATGAAATTACCATCATCTTGTGGTTCACCACCGTTGGGTTGATTAGTTAAAGTGTAGAGGTTGCTCGATGGGCGTGTTAAAGAGCTAGCCGAATGCGTAGGCAATGGAGTTTGACCATCAGGCGAAATGGTTGATGATCCCTGAGGTCTTGCAGTTGATTCTGGCTTTGTCGATGGAGTTAAAATTGTGATTGGTGAGCCTTGTGGTTTTGCCATTGCAAGCCAGGCGCCGAAGAGGTCTTGAAGTGTTCGCACAATTTCCAGCTTGAAGGCCGTAATTTCATTGGTTTGGATTCCTTGAAATGGCGAATTTTGGTCATTAATTTCATAAGCATTTTTTCCATCATAAAAACGAACTTCTATGCTTGCGGAATTATTAACTGTGATTGTTTGGAATAAATACTGTGGATTTTGATTATCAAACCTGAGTGAGTTCTCTGGAAAAATGATTACAAAGCCGCCAATTTGATATGAAAACGAATTTTGATTTGTTCCTTGGACATAAACTTGATTAAATAAATTATCCAGAGATCCATTTTCAAAAAGCTGCCAGCTACCGTTGTCGTTAACTTGAAGTGTATTTTGTCTATCAAATCGCTCCAAGTGCCGACACCAGGCGCATCGGAAGGCCTGAGGATTGTGCACAAAATCTAAAGTATTTCGACTGTGAGGATCATGAGTTAAGCCCTCTGCTGCGCCCCACAGACTTTGTGCGATTCTGTCTAAGACGTCAAATGTGGGATCGTCTTCGAAAAACACTTTGTATAGTTGGTTAGCCGGGTCACTGAAATACCTCAAAATCAAGGCCAATTGGAAGGGTGTGTGGCCACAGTTGAGACACAAAACACCGCTTGGCAATCTGAAATCCTGATCGCGCAAGGCAAAAAGGCTTTGATGCGCAAGTTGGATAGAGAGTCCATTTTTTTGTTCGATTTCTTCAACGTTGGCAAATGGCCTTGATGGGCTTGAAGTGACGCTTTTTGCTTCAAAAAACTCTTTTCTGCCCTTAAAAAATTTTTCTAGCTCATCAGAAATTTTGTATTTCGGACCTTGGATGCCGTATTTGTCTTTGTCGCCAACAAAATCAATGTAATCTTTGAGCATTTCTTTAGCATTGTTCCCTTGATGATTATTGTTTTCAATCAAAGTTGAGATTAAAAATCTCCAGCTCTCTGAAACATCGGCCAGTTGTAGAAGCGGGCTTAGAAGGTCTTGTCCAAAACCCGTCGATTGATCATTTGAGAAGAAATCTGTGATCATCAGATGGACGGCCTGTTCAATCGCTTCAGATAATGTAGAAAGAACATTTGAATCAAAGGTTGTTTGGCTTATAAGAGTGTCTAATAAAGTTTGCAAAGCGTTAGCAACATTGGCAAAGCGAACTCTCATTCTTGCGTCGACAAGCAGAATTAATCCTTGGTTATTGGTAATTTTGGTACAATTTTGAAGGCGAGGGTTCTGCTGAGCATTAAGATTAAAATCTAGATGAACTGACCATTGGACCTTGGCTAGTTCCATAGTTTTTTTATTTTGTGGACCCAAATATTGTCCATTTACTAATAAAACTGTGTCAAGGCCATCGCTCTCAGGATTTTCTTCGAGTTTTTGCATGTCTTTGGTTATTTGGCAATCTCGCCCATAGAGAATTTCGGCAATTTGGGTGACCAATTCAAATATTGTCGTAGTTGGGGTGTTTGCTTCTGCAGCATCTTTGTCGCCTTTTTCAATGCTAAAAGATATGCCTTTTCCTTGACGCTCACAAAGTCTCTTGATTTCACTTACAACTTCTAATATTTCCGACCAATAAACCAAATATGAGGATGTTTCGAGGAATTTGTGTGAAGCGGTCCAAAGGGCAACACCTCCATTTTGGCTATAATCTCGAACCCGCTTAATTTGATCAAATCTAGCTTTGCAAAGATCATTGAATTGTTGTGCAAGCTCTTGGCATTTTCTTTGAAAATATTTATGCATTTTTGAGTCTTGAAGAAATTGTGATTTTTGGTGTCCAAAAATACCATTCGGTTCAGGATTTTTGCCTGCTTGATCTCCGCCAAGCATTAGGCCAAGGAGATTGCTTTGTGTTGCCTCATAAAGTTGATTTGGAAGTGCTTTGAAGTCTCGGTCAAGTATTGATCTTGAGGAGCGAATTGCAACGCCTGGAATTCCGTTATCGTTGTCTTCGCCGGGGTTTAAAGATCCTTTTCCAAGTTGAGCCGCTAAAACTAACACTGGATCAAGGAAGGTGATCAATTTTTTGAGTTGAGCAGATGAGTCATTTGTGACTACATCGCCTAAAGATAGTGAAGCATTACTTGTTACAGAGCCTTCAGGTGCTGGCAGTGGAACTGAAGCGCTGAAAGCTTGATTTGGTTGGCGAGAAGAACTCTGCGATAAGGTTCTTGAAAGACTGGCTGAGCTTGTACGACTAGGTGGCAATTGTGGAAGATCTCCTTCAACATCGGCAGCTGAGGCATTTGAACGTCGTGAATCGGCTCGCGTAAAAGCCAAAGACGTTTGTGACAATGGTGTGTGAAATGCTGAGGCTGGGGATGGAGGTATCGATTGAAAGCTACCATTTTTCGGATTGTTAGACGATGGAAGATAAAAACTTTGAACTTTTGGAATTGATCCCAAATCCTCTAATTCCAAGCTCGGCTTAGCTTTTGGAAAGTCTGTTCTTCCAATCACTCCAGTAAATGAATCAGGCTGGCCGTCTCCTTGCGGACAGAAAAGCGTGTTGGTGTTTAGGCCAAAAAATCCTATTAAAAATATGAAAAATAATTGCCTTAAGTTTTTTCTTTGCATTGTCGGGAGGCCCCCGGAATCAAGCTTTTTCTTCTATTTGTAACACACAAAATTACGCGTTAAGCCTATTATTTCGCGCTGTATTTTTTCAATGGTTTCAAAGAGGAAATTTTATTTGCCAACGCAGAAGTTTGCAAAAACCTCGCTCAAAACCTTTTCTTGGATATTTTTGCCGTTCAAAGTTGACAGATCTTGGGCCATTTCGCGCAGGTCGATTATCAAAAGCTCGACTGGAACGTTGTTTTGGAGTTTTTCATGCAAGGTTTGGAGTTGGCTTAAAAATTGTGACAGAACCAGCCTTTGCCGTTCGTTTAAAACAAAGTTGCTTGAGTGTCCTTCGAGCATTCTTTTAACTTTTTCCTCAATTTTTTTTTCCAGCTCAAGCACTCCGTGGCCGGTTTTTCCAGAAACTTGCGCAAAAAAATTAAAATTTTTTGAAAAATTGTTCTCTTTTTGATCAAAAAGATCGGTTTTTGTCAAAATTGGAAGGAGTTTGTGTTCAAAATTTTCCTTTAATTTTTCAAAGAGCTCGAGCTGTGGCTTTGCCTGTCCGCAAGGGTCGACTGCAAAGAGTATTAAATCGGCCTGTGCGGCCTGATCAAATGACCGTTTTATGCCCTCGTGCTCGACAAATTTTGAGGTTTTTCGAATTCCTGCCGTGTCGCATAGGGCCCAAAGTTGCTCCTTGCGCGAAAGATGGTGCTCGATGCTGTCACGAGTTGTTCCGGGGGAGTTGCACACGATTGCGCGCTCTTGGCCAAGCAAAGCGTTGAAAAGTGTTGATTTGCCGGCGTTTGGAACGCCCAAAATTGCAATCTTTATCGCTCCAGCTGATCTGGCCGAATGATTTACACTCTTTTTGAGTTTTAAAGAGCTTTCCAAGAGTTGGTCAAAATGTTGATGTACAAGCGCTTTAAAATCAACATCTCGCTCCTCTTCTTCTAAAAATTCAAAGCTGGCTTCCAAAATTGAAATGAGCTTTATGAGCATGTTTTCAAGCTTTTCGATCTCAAAAGAAAGCCCAGCGCTTAGCTTTCGCATTGATTGATCAATGGAAAACTGAGAGTCGGCCATGACAAGTTCATGGATGGCCTCAGCCTGAATCAAATCAAGTTTTTCATTGAAAAAAGCTCGCTTTGTAAACTCTCCGGGAGCCGCAATTTTTGCACCGGCCTCAAGCAAAACCTCAATGATTTTGCTTGCAATTATCGGGTTGCCATGACAGGTGATTTCCACCGTGTCTTGGCCGGTAAAGCTTTTTGGCGAGCGCATCAATAAAAAAAGCACTTGATCGATAACTCGTCCATCTCGATCAATGATTTGGCCAAAGTGGATCGTATGAGTTTTTGCCGCTCCAAGCGTTGTCTTGCCTGCAATTTTAGAGCACTTGTCGACCAAAAGATCTGCCTTTGGACCACTGACTCGGATCAATGCAATGGCTCCGCGCCCCGGAGGGCTGCAGATGGCGACAATGACGGAATCGAGGTCTTTTGGCAAATCTTGTTTGGCATCCATTATTTTAAGCTGAGTCGGTTTTGTCGATCAAAATTTTAATTTTCAAACCTTTGAGTCGTTGACTTGACTGATTTCTAAGACTTTGGACAGCAAGCGTTGCACAAGCGCAGATAAAAAGATTGTCGGCCAAGAGTTTATAAACCAGAGAGTCGGAATTGGGCTGTTTTTCAAGCAAAATTGTCAAAATGTGGTCTTCAAACTTTTGAATTTTTGCCGTTCCGGTCATGCCAAAATTTTTAAAGAATGCATCAACCCAGTTTGTTGCGCTCTGGGCAAGATTTTGATCCCATAGGCTTATTTCAGGGTTTTGAGAACTAGCCTCGCTTTTGTGCCGCTTTTTTTCTTTGAACTCCTGTTTTTGAGCTTTTTCTGGAGCGGCTTTTACATTTTGATTTTTTGTTGGCTGAGCATTTTTCTGAATTTTTTGTTTGGTAGACTCGCATTCCTGTTGGCAAGATTCATTTTTTGGAGTTTTTTCTTTGACTGAAGCTTTTTGCGTCAAAACTTGTGGTTTTTCTAGAGGTTGTTTTTTTTCAACTTTTTTAATTTCTTTGATTTCAAGGGGTTCTGGACTTAGATCGCCTTGGCTGATAATGGTTTTTAACTGATTTAATGGAACTTGTTGATTTTGTGTTTGTTCGTAAGTAAAGGAGATGATCGCTGGCTTATGTGAAAATCCTAGAAATCCTTTTTTGCCTGGATCGATTATTTTTACCGTGAAAATTTCAGGGTTTTCTGATTGTTGCCAGGCTTCGTTTATGGCTTTGAAAATGTCGCTTGATTTATGAAGCAGGGATTTGAGCATTTTTTTGTTGTCCAAGGTTTTGAATGCTGGGCATTCTTAAAAATTTAATAAATTAGTGCCCGCAAGTGCATAAAATTTACCTGGGGCAAACAACTCACAATAAAATAAAAGGCTCGAGGAGAATCGAGCTACTCAATTTTGCAGCCAATCAAAAGAGTATTTGGAGGGTATCCCAAAATGCCATTTTTGCCAAGTAAAGCCTTTTTCAATTGCATTTTTGTTGTTTTGAATAGGGACTTTTTATTGGGGACCAGGCGGTTTTTGTTTATAATCGGCTGTTTTGAAGAATTGTGTACTTGACAAGGATAAAAGCTGTGCTTACTCTTCTCTGGTGATTAAACTCAAATTGCGGGAATAGCTCAGTGGTAGAGCATCGCCTTGCCATGGCGGGGGCCGCGGGTTCGAATCCCGTTTCCCGCTCCAAAAATAAAATAAAAATTTTTCTATCAATAATTTCCATTTAAATCACAAAGGTTATTAGCGATTTCTCTGATTTGGCAAAGCCTGTAAAGTTTGCAGATTTTGATTAAAAAATATATTATTCTTAGCGATTAAAATTGGGCTCAAAGTTGTGTGTTCATTGTTATTAACATTAACAGTTAAAAGGTTGCTAAAAACAAATGTTTAAACAAAATAGATTAAAATTTATGACGGCATGTCTCTTGGCATCTGTTTTTGGATCAATCTCGCTTTTGGCCATCATTGATCAGTCTTCAACTCAAATTGCCTCAATTCCACAAGACAAAGGATTTGTATACAGCAATGGACATGGCAAATTAAAAATTGGTGGAATTGTTAAGCAAGATTTTATTTTTGCTGGGCGGTCACTTTTTCTGAATAAAAACGTCGAGGGAGACAACTATCAATTTGTCAAATTTATAGCCGACATGGACATGGATTATTTCAGCTCCATGGATGAAAAAGAGAGCAGCATTGTTTTGCACTCCACAGTCAGGCACAAAAGCATCTGGGGAAATGCTACAGAAAGCTTTAAAACGGTTGATTCAGAAATTTTTTCTTCAACTGGGGCTTCCATGGGAAGTCACTCGCATGATGTAACAAAACCTGGAATTTGGCTTAAGAATCTTTATTTAAAAACAAGGATCGATAAAGCACTTAAAAAAGACCTTGGTTGGGGTAATTGCTGCGATTTCACCATTGGATTTTTCCCATTTGTTTTGGGTCGCGGAATAAGTTTGGGCGGTGGCTACGGAACTCCTAAGGATTTTTTGGGAATTTATTCAAGAGTTAATGATTTCAACGCTCCTGGAGTTTTGCTTCATACGCAATTATTTCAAGGAAGTGGTTCCTTTGACGCCTACTATTCAAAATTTGACAGTAAAAGTGCTTCTGCAAAGCAAACTCTGGCAAGTAAACGTGAAAAAATAATTGGAAGTCGTCTTTCTCCATGGGCTGGAAGTGGAAATGATGACAATATTTATGCGCTTCAGGCCGCATATAAATTCTCAGGATTTAAGGACAATGTTTTGGGCGATATGACTGGAAAAACCTTTGGATACGCCCTTTATAACAGAGCTCCTGGTAAAAATGCAGAACTTGATTTTGACAGTGAGTCAAATCTTATAACCTTTGGTCTAGGTTTTGAAGGAAACATCGGAAAGCTTGAATTTGGCTTTGAGGGTGCAAAGAACTTTGGTCATGAAACTCTTTATAATATCGATAGAAACAAGAAGTCCGAAATTACAAGCAATGATGGAATCAAACAAGATATTTATTCCCACATTTTGACTGAATCTGTCCTTGACAGTGGTAATTTCGACACCCCAGCATTGGTTACAAAGGCTTTGAGCGCAGCATTGAGCGAAAACTTGCATCAGGCAAACAATGAGACCTTTGTCGTTGATGGTAAAAATTACAAAACAAAGTCAAATCGAATTCGACCAGGATTTAACAATCGATATCGCGGATGGATGTTTGTCTTTGATACGGCATACCTATTTGAAAACAAAAGTGGATCTTTTAAGCCTAGTTTTGCTCTTGGAATAGCCTCTGGTGATAGTGATCCAATGGCCAATGAAGTCGACAAAGATTACAACGGCTTTGTCGGTTTGAACGAGCTTTATTCGGGCAAAAGGGTTAAAAGCGTAATAATTCTGGATGACAGAAATATTAGAAGGCCGATGACAATCGGGGTTTCTGATACCGTTGATCAACCAAATAAAAAGTCGGACGGAACCTTTACCGATATTAGATTTATGGGCTATGGACTTGGAATAAAGCCATCAATTGGTCAAAAGTTGTGTGAATGTAGTAATTTATACATTGACCTCAATGCGCTTGCATTTTGGAAGGATCACGCTTCAAAGGCAATTGTTATCAAAGATGGTTCTCCGACATTGTCTGATCTTGATGCCAGACGATTTATGGGAACTGAGTTGAACATGATTATTGAGTTTGAGCCGGTCGAAAATTTGAAGGTTTCATTGGTTGGTGCTGCATTCTTCCCTGGTGGATACTACAAAGATATTTCTGGAGCCAGAATTAAGGACGATGCAATGAAGGTTTTTGAGCAAGCTGATTTACAGAAGATTCCTACAAAAAATTATGCTATTGGAAGCGATGTTTCTTATTACTTTGCCTCAGGATTTACTTATAAATTTTAGCCTTTGACAGTGGAAAACATGCAAAGATCAATTTATTGTGGAAATGTTGGAATTGATAGCGTTGGCAAGTCGGTTAAATTGTGTGGATGGGTTGACACCATTCGCGACCATGGTGGATTGATTTTTATCGATCTTCGCGATCGAACAGGAATTGTGCAGTTGGTCGCTGATCCAGAGCAGCCAGAAATAAAAAAAATTGCGGCTTCACTCCACAGTGAATATGTTGTTTTTGCACAAGGATCC
>CAYTZU010000009.1:0-16793 GCA_964442725.1 uncultured Pseudomonadota bacterium | reverse complement strand
ATTCTAACGTAATTGGCAAAAACCCTAAAAAACATTAGCATCTTAATATGCGCAGTTTTAATAATTTATAACTGTGGGGTGATGCCATGCGTTCCTTAAATGATGAAAAATTTATGTTAATAAAGCGCCTTTTAGTAGTCTTGAATTTTGTAGTGTTTATGAATTGTGGCTTCATAAAAGCACAGGGGTGTTTGACTGAAGAAATAATTGAATATGGCACGAGAATTGCATCAAATGGAGACGATATAGAGTTCAGCTCGCAGCCGCAGGAGGCTTTGAGAGAAATTTCTGATAGGATTAAGATTTATTTCAAGGGAAAATCTTTGCCGGTAGAGAAACTTTCTAAAGAGAGAGACTTAGGACTTTTGATTCTAGCTTATGGTAAAGAAAAAGAAGCGGATTTATCAAATCGCCTTCTAACAGTTTTCAGGATTGCGGCAGGAATGGTGAAGAAGTCTATTGTATCAGGGCAGTCGGTTGAGATTGATTTTTTTGTAAAGGTCAGAACTAATTCATTGGATGAAATCCGATGTACCCTTTCTTGCATGGAATTCCTAATATCAAGTCCTATGGAAGATCCTTTGTGGGGTGACCTAGCTTTTTGCAAAACTATTCCTTTTGTTTTTTTTGCGATTTTGCCAGATGTGCCATCTCAATACGCACTATTTAAGCAACCGCCAGATCGATCAGGTCCGATTAATATTAAAGGGCGAGTGAGTCCTACAGAAAGTATTCTTTCTGATGAAAGTGTAGGATATTCTAGCAGTCGGTCGTCAAGAGCGCCATCTTCAACTTCAGGAACGCCGCCACAGCCAGGTTTTATGGAAAGAGTGTGGAAAGCGGTCGGATACGTTTTTACCGGTGAAATGCCAAAATAAGTTTATTTTTATTGTGATTCAATTAACCAATGATATCCATAGGTTTTGGCAATTATTTTTATGAAGTCACGAATGCTTCTTCTTTCATAAATTACCCCTACAGAGTCAGGATCGTAGTTTTTAAAGATGAAGTGAAGTTGTCTGTCACATTCTTTGACTAGGAATTCAAAACTCAGGCCAATTGCACTGATGCAATTATATGGAATGTGACAGTCCAAAAGCCTTTCTGCAAGGGCTCCTGAAGCGCCGCTCCTCAAGCTAGGACAACAACACAGCATTAATTCTAAAAATCCTTTTAAAGGACCGGATGGTTTGCAAGAAGTTGAAGCATCCGAAAATATTGTCCTAATTTTTTTGAGCAGCTTTACGTATTCGGTTAAAGCATGTATTTTGGCGCCGTCCGATTCTCCAATCCTTAAAAATCCATTTAGTAGACTGACAGGGAATAATCTTAATCGCGCTTGAATGAAAATGTTTTGATTAACCGGTTGGTCATCAATCAATGAGCTTAATCCAAGATGTCTAATTAACTCCATTGCCAAAACTGTTTTATCCGAGCCTGATTGACTACTCAGAGCACTTTCAAGATCTGAAACGTTGTCTTCCATGATTTTGTCGATGACAATTTTTATTGTTTTTGTGCAATGAACCAGCATTTTTAGTTCATCTTGGGCAGAAAACATTTTTAAATACTGGCAATTTTCTATTAAAAAATACTCATCTAATTCTGATAAGCCGGAATTTAATGGACATTTAAGTGTTGAAAAACTGCTAAAACAAATTAAAAATAAGAGTTTTGACAATGAATTCATCAATTTTCGCCCTTAAAATGGCTCAAAAGAAAAATATCACAAGACCTTGAATTGTTTTCTATTAGAAATAATAGCTTGTATTGAAGTTGTTTTGCCATTTATTGATAAAAAATCCAATTTCTTATGTTAAAAAAGCTAATAAAAATGAACTTTTTGCAAGGCTTTTTAACGGTTTTATATAAAAATCATTGTTTTAAGCATTTGGTAATACCCCTTTTGAAATCATTATTTTTATGGGTTACTATAATCATATAAGTTTCAATTGGAAATAATTCCAAGACGTTATTTTTAAATAGGGGGGATGCCTAATGAAAAATATGTTAAAAGTTTTGATGATTTCAACAATGGTTGCTTCAAGCTTACATGCGGGTGGCAAAGAATCTGTGGAAACTCAAGTTCCAACACAGAAAAAACTTCAGTCGATCTCTGAGATTTTGACAAGGTTTAATCTTGTTGCATTGATTCCGGCTGTTTCTTTTGTCAATGATGCAAATGGAATGGCTCCATTTATTCGTGTTTGCCCTGAGAATTCAAGAGTCTTTAACTCGCTTTTGATAGAAGAAAAGGACAAAGCCCTTTTTGAACAAAGAGCAAGAGAGTTTGTTAAAATAATCAATAAGAGCTTGGATTCAATACTCGAAGCGCTCACTCCAGAGGCTGTTAAAGCCTTGAGTACTGGTTCGACAAAGATTTTGCCGGAAACAGAGGATGAGCTTGAGTATTTGAGCAAAAAGCAATTGACCAACGAAAGTTTGGCAGCAATCATTGCCGAAATTGTTAAGTTGCTCGATAACCCAGCAAAGGATATAGAGATTCCACTTGTTAAAAAGCTTAAGCGAGTTTTTTACAAGGCAGAGCGATATTCCTTAGATACACAAGATAATCCGGAAAATATTTCATTGGCTCTCTTAATTCAGCCAAAAATGAAAATTAATGCCGATTTATTGATCAACTTAACCAACCTACTTTTCAATAAATTGTTGGAAATCAATCCTAGCGAGGTTGTTAAAGGCCTTGTCAGCGAAGGAGACCTTGTATCAAAGGCTAAACTTTTGGATACATTGATTAAAAAACTTGATGCGTTCAAAAAGGCTTTAACGGATGCCTCTGCAGACGTTGCAGCTAAAAGTGATGGACAAAAAGAGGAATCGAAATTTGCAGTTGCAGAGACTGCATAAAACCCTCCCTTAACACAAAAAGAAAGGGGTGTTTTTTCAGACACCCCTTTCTTTTCTTTATCTGATTTTAAAAAAATTATTATTTATTTTCTCGATACCAGGCTAAGAACTTTTCAAGCGCTCGAACTCTTGAACCAAAAAACACACTTTCAATCGGATCCTGCTTAAGTTGATAATAAGACTGAGAATACCCATCTGGAATCATCATTTTTCCGTAGTACGGATCCTTGTCGTCTTCAAACTCTTCCTTCCATGGGCCAACTTGTCCATCAACTCTTCCGTGAAAGAATTTTTGAATTCCATTTTCCCGTGTGTAAACCAGCTCGCAGACAAAAGCAACTCGATCACCGGGGTGAACAAGCTTGTAAAGACCTTTTAAACCAATTCCTTTAATTACATACTTTGCAAGCGTTCCAGGGAAAGTTGGATATCGTTCAAAGTAAACCGCAAAATCATCAACCAAAACTGGGCTGCCAACCTTTAAAAAAGCATCCAATCCCTTTCTTCCAGCAACTTCTCGAACGTCCTTTGTTTGAATCTCTTTGAAATCAATCTCTAATAAGGATATTTGTGGGGTCGGTTCATTGATCCTCATAAAATCCCTTACTTCACGGAATTTTTTTTGGCTTCCTGTAGCAAAATAAATAACCTCTTCTGGCAAGGGTCCCCCCTAAGAATCAACTAAAAGTCGACAAAAAATTTACAAAACCCTCAATGTTGGCTGGGGTGGGAGGATTCGAACCTCCGGATGACGATACCAAAAACCGTTGCCTTACCGCTTGGCTACACCCCAATCAAAAACTTAATAGCAAAAACGTGTGCCCGGCAGGATTCGAACCTGCGACCTACGGATTAGAAATCCGTCGCTCTATCCGACTGAGCTACGGGCACAAATTTATTCCAAATTTGGATAGATTAAAAGCTGAAAAAGTTTTAAAAAATGGTCGGGGTGGTCAGACTCGAACTGACGACCCCTCGCTCCCAAAGCGAGTGCGCTACCAAACTGCGCCACACCCCGAATTTTAAAAAACTCTAATTTTCTACTTTATAATCTAAAGCCCTAGTTTTATATAATTTTTCTAGAAAATATTCAAAAAAATATAAAACAAAAACCACGGTGAGTGACGGGGTTCGAACCCGCGACATTCAGAACCACAATCTGACGCTCTGCCAACTGAGCTACACCCACCATTTTTGTGGTTTTTTCTGGGGTTTGTCACCCGCAGGCATGATTATAAGTACTTTTATTGAAAAATCAAAACAAAAAACCAGCATTATGATTTTACTTTTTCTATTTTTAGCCCATCATCGAGTGCGAAGTTTGATTTTAAGAAATTGATCGCCTCTTTACGGCTAATTGATAGCTTTGAGTCCTTTTCAAATTTTGAAAACAGCATCGAGATCATGTTTGAGCAGATCTGAATGATATAACTTTTTGAAATCTGCTCTTGGCGCCGTTTTTCAAAGTCTACAGCCTCTTTTTGCCCATCCTTTTCGAGATTTTCGGACGATGACTCCTCTTCATCGTCCTCTTTTTCCTTCTCAATTTCCAGGGCTCGCATTTTTTTCTCCTCCTGCTTGTCGATTTTACTGGCTAAGTTTGGAGCCTTTCCTCCTCGGATTTGCTCGACTTCAGCGTGTGTTATGTGGTGCCGGAGCGATTTTTCTTTGCCATAAAGTTCGGAAATCCATTTAAGTTCTTTGGAAATGCTACTTCGAGGTTTTACCTCAAAGTCAGGTTTGACGCCAATTTCCTGAATTGAGCTGTCTCCAGGCAGAAAATATAGCATTGTGGTCAGTTTTAAGGCGCATCCATTGCTGACCGGAATGACCTCCTGGACTGAGCCTTTTCCGTGTGTTTCAACCCCGACAAGGAAAACCATAGGCGTTTTTGTACTGTCAGTCTTTGAGTCATCCTTCTCTGAGTGATATCTCAGGGCTCCGGCCAAAATTTCTGAAGCTGAGGCGGTAAAATTATTGATCAAGACAAAAATAGGGGTTTGTGGATCAAATATTGGTTCGGTTGTTGTTTTGTACTCTCCGATTAAGTTGTTTGACTTATCGCGTGTTGTTACAACTAGAGAGCCTTTTGGCAGAAAAAGACTTGCCATTTCAACGGCTGATTCCAGCACTCCACCAGGATTGTCTCGAAGATCGACGATTATCCCCTTGCATTCGTTTTTTTTCTGGCATTTTTCAAATAATTCTTTGAATTGCGAGGCTGAATTTTCTGAAAACATTCGCAGCGAAAAATAACAAACATTTTGATCAGGCAGGTAAAAACAGATTGAACTTTGATCGGTTATCGTGTCGCGTGTGACCTCTATTTCCATTGGTCTTTTATTTCGAACGATTTTTAGCTTAACAACGGTGCCCTTTTTGCCCTTCATGCGCCTGATGACTTCATCCGAGCTCAATCCACGCACCTTTTCATCATCAACTCCAACAATTCGATCTCCAGATTTTAAGCCTGATTTTTGCGCTGGACTTCCATCAATGACATCAACGACCAAAAGTGCCTCATCCTCCTGAGATTTGGCAATTACACTGACTCCAATTCCTGAAAATGAGCCAGAGGTTGATTCACTTATTTCCTCAAAGTTTTCAATGAATGATGAATGGGCATCGATACTGGAAATCGCTGATTTTAGGCCCTCAATCATAAATTTAGAAAAATCAACGTTTCTAAATGATTTTTTTTCAACCGTTGCCGTTACTTCTGCAAAAGTTCGAAGCCATTGATAAATTTGTGAGGTTTTGTCATCTGAGTCTGAGTTGTCATCTATTTCTCCGGCAATTCCAAAGGAGAATAGAATAAAGATTAAAAAAAGGCTTCTTTTTAAGAAAAAGGAGGATTTCATAACTTTTTCCTTAAAATCGATGCTTTTGTGCGCTTTTTAAGATCAAGAGCAAGATTAATAAAGAAGTTCGACGCTGGGTAAGGGTTGGATTTAAATTGATCTGTTTTACAGAGTGCTTATTTCGGCCTCCAAATTATTTAATCGCAGAGAGGCCTGCTTTTTTACCTTTAAAACCTCGCCTTTTAACTGAATTAATTTTGCCTCTAGTTCTCCAGCACGCCCAACATACTCTTGGTTTTGTTCTTCGAGTAATTTTGATGCTTGTTGCTTGAGTTGATCGATTTCAACTTCTAAGTCGGCTATTTTTTTTCTGAGGTTGTTTTGCTGTGTAAAATCGCTCTCATCTTTTTGATATTTTTCCTCAAAAATAATTTTTGTCAGACACAGTACTGAAAAAATGGAGATCAACGTTCCAATAAAAACAGCCCACTTAAAAGCATTATTTTTTGAGATTTTTTTATTTAAGCAAACAAATTTAATTAAGTTTTTGATTGCTGCCATGTTTTCGATAAAAAAATTAACATTTTTTTGACAGGCGAGGCAATTTTGTTCGTGAGTTAGGCTTAAAGGATAGTCAGAGATTATTTGAAGGAAAAACTCAAGGGTTTCTTGACTGAATTGTGTTTCCTGTAAATAAAGCCAATCAATCAATCTTCCAATAATTCTTTTTTTAGTTTTCTCTTTTTCTTTGCTTCCGGATAAATCGAATTTTTCATTAAATTCAAGCCTTGAATTTAGCTGTCTCAAAAGCTCGAAGAAATGTTGATTGTCCCGTTTGCCTGTCCATTCTTGACTGCAGACATAGTCAAATATTTCCGGATTCAAAAGCTGTTTGGTTTCAATATTTGCGCAAAAAATATGTGCTGTCAAAAGCGGTAGGAAAAAAGCTAATTTCATTTTAAATCCTTAAGTTTAATTACCTTGGAAACATTACTGGGGTTCCGCCGAACGTTACGGGACCTGAAAGCGGTTTATTGTCAACTCCAGAAAACAACCTATAAAAAGGGAAATCTTTTGAGCCGCTCGTCGTTGCTTGCCCATGACTTTCCACTTTATCTTCATCCTCGGAATCAAATAAAACTATAGAGGTAAGATTTTTCGGTGATGGTGAATTTTTTTTCTGTCTTTTTTTTGGAGTTTCCAAGAGTTTCTTTAATCGTTCTTGCTCAATTTTGAATTTAAGTTCTCTAACCCTTGCCTCATTGTTGTCCATAGCTTGATCGAAATTTGTTGAAAAACTGTCAAGATCAGCTTTTGTTTGAGCGATTTCTTGTCCCAAAAAACTAAGTGAATGTTTAATTTTGTCAAAATTTGAATCTTGGTTTATGAAGTTAAAATTATTGTTTGATGGTGGTTGTGGAGGATCATCATTATCATTATTTGATGGGCCTTTTGGATAGAACTTTTTGAAAGTAAAAAGTGATAAAAGACTGGCCAAAAGTGGCAAAACAAATGGCAAATTGAACTTTATAAATTTAGTTAGTGGGATGAACAACATTTCTGAAAGTTTATGTCGCAAAATCCAGGTAAATGGCGGTGTTGTTGCTAAAAACATTAATACTAGATTCTTTTTCTTAAACCACCGTAAGCGCCTTTTTTTAGTTGTTTTGTTGATAAGATCATTGATTAGGAAGGCATTTTCAGACAAAAACGTGAAATTTTCAAAACAAGCCTTGCAATTTTGGCCAGGACATGAAATTTGTCTTAAATCTTCAAGTAGAATAAAAATGATCTTCTCTAAAATACAAAAGTTCAATTCATTTGGTTTTATTGAAAGGCATTTTGAAATGCTGAGCAGATAATTTTTTTCTTTGACAGGACATTTTATTTTTTGATTGGCAAGCTTGGTTGAACACAGCTCTAGAAGGCCATTTATATGACTGAGTTGATTTGGATTTAAATTATTTGGCACTTTTATGGCATAAAACAAAGAGGGCCTTAAAAATGCTGGATTTGTATCAAAATCTTTTGGCAAAACATTTACTTTTGCCAAAAAGCAGAAAACCAAAGCAAAAAACACAGAATATTTCATTGTAAATACCCCTCCATACAGGGCGGATTTACGCTTTGCAATGATTCGTTGTGTCTGCCCAGAGGTATTTATTCAGCCATTGACTGCTTATCCATTTTCTCAATTGGGTGAAAGTTTTTAAAGAAATCAGCAATTCCTTGAACAGAAATTTGAGTATAAATTTGAGTTGCCGTAATTCGTTTATGGCCCAAAAGCTCTTGTACAACACGCAAATCAACGCCGGCATTTAACATGTGTGTGGCAAAGGAGTGTCTCATGGTGTGAGGGGTTATTTTGCGGCCATTTCCAAGCAATTTTGAAAAATCTTCAAAAATTGTTCGCATAGCTCGTGTTTCGAGCTGCCCACCGCGCCAATTTAAGAGTAAAAAGCCATTTTGAGTTTTTTGAGATTTTTTTAATTTTGAACGCTCAAATTTTAAATAATCTTCAAGACATTCTTTGGCTCTTTGGCCAAACAAAACGATTCGCTCATAAAGTCCTTTTCCCCAAACTCTGATCGTTTTTTTGTCAAAGTCGATGTATTCAAGCTTAACGTTTGAAAGTTCAAACGATCGCATTCCAGTTGCGTAAAGGAGTTCAAAAATTAATAAATCTCGTTTGGGGAAAGGCTTGGCAAGGGTATTTTTTTCAATCTCTTTGCCCAAAAATCCAACCTCTTCAACACTCAAAATATCCGGGAGTTTTGTGCGAATTTTTGGGGCTTTTACGCAAATTGAAAGGTCGGTTCCTTGGCGTGAGAGAAATTTTGCAAAGGTTTTTAGGCTTGAAAACTTTCTTGCCAGTGATTTTGCGCAAAGTTTTTGGTCATAAAGAATTGAGAGAATGAAGTTATTGGCTGCGACCTGAATTTCCTGTTTTTCATAGCGAGTCGTCCAAAATTGGCCGAATTGGATTAAATCGGCTTTGTATGCTCGTAGGGTGTTTTTAGACAAACAGCGTGAAAGCCTGATGAATTTCAAAAATTTGTCTAAGCTTTCCCAAAATTTGGTTAGCTTCATCGACAATTATTATCTCATTTGCGATTTAAATGTCCTTGCACAGGCACTTTAATTTAAAATATTTTTTCGGTAAAGCCTTATAAAAAAAGAGGGTCACACACGAAAGTGCAACCCTCAGGCTTTTTAAAAAGTCCCGAATTTATGTTGTGGGATTTTCTTCGTCTGAATCTTTATTTTCTTGAGCGGGCAAAGTTACTGGACTTTCATCTTGAGAGAATTGTGCGTTTGGCTGTGGAGTGGGTTCTTCTTGAGAAGTTTGAGCAGGTTCATCTTCTGTCACAACTTGTGTGTTTTCAGTTGTTTGTTCTTGAAGCGGTGGTTCTTCAATGCTTCCAGGAGTAAAGACTATGGCCTCCTGACCCGTCACAATTGGAGAAATTTCGCTATTTTCTGAAATTGTTGTTAATTCTTGCGCGCCTGTTAATTCTAGCTGGTTTTCAGCTTTTTGTTTTTGTTGATCTTTTAAGTAGTCATATTCAAGAAGGCCGATAAGTGTTGAGAGAAGTATTCCATACATTACTGTATTGGTCCTATTTAATCCCCACGAAGAACTCTTGAAATAAAAATGCTTTATCAACGGAATTGCTATAGCTATGGGCAAAATAATCCTATATTTCTGGGCTCCTTGCAACCCTGATATTATTTCTTTGAAATCCTCATCTTTTGAAAGTGAATGACACATGCTGTCAGTTGCCCGCTTTCCAATATAACCTGGTTTAATGAGAAGATTTTTGACAAGCCACTTTAAAGAGCCATAAATTCCTTTGTATAAAATATATTCAGTCGGTAAGCCAACACAATTTGTGCCGAATTTATAAAGGATATTTTCAAATTTTTTATAGGTACTTAGACTTTCTGTTAAAGTTTTCTGATCAAAGCCTTTGGTGACAGTGTTTTTTTGATTACAACAGTTTGGCTTGGCTGCATAGATCATTGAAGTGGAAAATAATGTAAGCGTTAAGGAGGCCAGCCCCTTAAAATTAATCATACTCACGGTCTTCCCTCTTTAATTTGTTATGAATTTTAGTGATGACTGAAAAAACTATATTTCAGTAACTGTATAATTTTTATGCAACACTTTTCTAAATAACTCTATAAACGTTATGCGTTTTCAAATAGCCAAATTGTATTTTGATTAGTTATTAAGTTTCATTTCTATTTGCCATAGATATGAGTTCGTTAAGTGTTAAATTTGCTCGCTGCTCACCATCTAAATTTCTTAGTGTTATAAGCTTGCTCTCTTGTTCCCTGTTTCCGACGACAAGCATCCACGGAATTTGACTTAACTGAGCCTCTCTAATTTTGGCCGAAATTTTCTCCTTGCTTAAGTCACAAGTGGATCTTATTCCAGCATTTGTCATAGCTTCCTGTATTTCTACTGCGTATGGATTTTGAGCGTCAGTGATGGGCAGGACAACTGCTTGAACAGGAGAGAGCCAAAATGGGAGACGACCTCCAAAGTGTTCCAACATCATTCCAAAAAATCGCTCAATTGATCCATAAATTGCTCTGTGAATGATTACTGGAGTTTTCTTTGTCTGGTCACTGTCGACATAGGAGAGGCTAAATCTTTTTGGAAGGAAAAAGTCGACCTGGACGGTTCCACACTGCCACTCACGACCCATTTTATCGGTGACCAAGATTTCAATTTTTGGTCCGTAAAAAGCTCCGTCACCATGTTTGTATTCAAATTTGTAACCGCAATTTTCAAGCGCCTCGGCCAAAGCCTTGGTTGCTCTTTGCCAGAGCTCTTCGGCATCATCGGTGACAATTGCTTTGTCAGGCCTTGTTGAAATTGCCATTTTTATCGATGAAAATCCAAATTTGTTATAAACGGTTTCGGCCAATTTTAGAACGCCGATGATCTCGTCCTTTATCTGATCAACTGTGCAGAAAATATGAGCATCATCCATAGTAAAAGTTCGAACTCTAAACATGCCGTGTAAAACACCGGAAAGTTCTTTTCGATGGCAGATTCCAAATTCTGAAAGACGCATTGGGAGCTCTTTATAAGAGTGCAAGCCTTGATCGAAGAGCAAAATTGCTGGTGGACAGTTCATTGGCCGAATTATGAAGCCTGGAGAGGATAAATCATCTTTTTCTGTGTCTGGAACAAAAAACATATTTTCTTTGTAGTTTTGGCAATGTCCAGAGGTTGTAAAAACTTCTTCGCGCAAAAGCAGTGGAGTTTTGATTTCTTGATAACCGGCTTTTTTCTGAAGGTCTCGAAGATAGTTGATTAAAATATTAACAACAGTCGTTCCCTTATCATGGAAAAAAACCGCTCCTGGCGCATGATTTGAAAATGAAAAAAGATCTAATTTTTTGCCTAAAATTCGGTGGTCATAGAGCTTTGCTTCTTCAATTTGTTTTAAATAAGTCGACAGTTCCTGAGCAGTTTCAAAGGCTGTTCCATAAATGCGTTGTAGTGGCTCCTTTGTGACATCGGCGCGCCAGTGCGCTCCTGCAACGCTTGTCAGCTTAAAATGCCTTGCCTGGCCAAGCCTTTCAACATGTCCACCGCGGCAAAGGTCATAAAAATCGCCTTGCCAAAAAACGCCCACAGTTGGCTCTTGGATTTGATCGATTAATTCAAGTTTAAATTGGTTGCCGGCAAACAATTTCCTGGCCTGATCTTTTGGAATTTGTTGGCCAGTGATTTCAAGGTTTTTTTCCACAATTTCCAGCATTCTTTTTTCAATTGTTTCCAAATCTTGAGGACAAAATGTTTTGTCTTGAAGGAAAAAATCATAAAAAAAGCCATCTTGTGTCACTGGCCCAATTGTTGGTTTTGCCGATGGAAAGAGCTCTGTGACTGCCTGAGCTAAAACATGCGCAGCCGAGTGTCGTATTTTAAATAAGAGATCCTGGTCCTTTTTTTCGTTTTCCATCAGCCAAAAGCCTTAACTTTGTAAAAAAGCCTCATAAAATCGAGGCATAGTCTATCACAAGTGGCTTTTTTATCCAGCAGGCAATTGGCTGAAAGTTTTAATAAAATCTTTTAATCAAATGATTTATGCGCAAAATTGTTCAAATCCTAATGACTCTTGAAATCGAACTTGTTGCTTATTTTTTCTCGAGCCTGAACTATTTGATGATCCCTTCAAACATGGTCTCAATCCTGGATTTGCAGCAGAAATAAATTTCCCAGATTTTTGGCTCGTCAAAATAGGCCTTGAAATAATGGCTTTTTGTGGCGTCTGAGTTCTTTCTCTGGAACTTTGTTGTCCACTCTGTGATGATGAGCGCATAGGAATAAAAGTTTTGGTTGCTTCATTGACAAGCGTTCCAACAAGTTGGGCAATTGTTCGTGAACCAAATCGTGGATCGAGAATCATTGAATCAATGATTGTTGCGCAAAGTTGCCCATTTACTGGATTCCTAGAAAGTTCAACACAAACCCAGTGGTTTGCCATTTCGCTTTTTATTTTACGGTGAGTTTTTTGATCTATTATTTCGTAAATCATCGAGTTTAATAGGATAATTCGTATTTTATTTGTTTTGCCACGCATGAAGTATGAAAGTTTTGTGATTTCTTGGTCGGAAAGATTTCCGTTAAACCCAATTTGCTCGATCCCAGGAACACTTTCGACAACAATTATTGACTCGAGCGGGACGAGAGCTCCACAAATGCCTTTTTTGCTTAGGAAATTTAAAAATCCAACAGCTTGTTGTCCGCCATAAAAATGGCTCAAGGCAAAGTGGTGCCAAGGATTTAAGCTTTTTTGATACTCCGATAATTTTATTTGTCCTGTTTTGAACAAATATTTATAAAAACGTCTAGCAAAAACATCCTCCAACTCGGCGATTTCATTGGCTGTTTTTGGCTTTAAAATTTCTGCGGCTCGGCTGCTTTTTGAAATTGCTGTCATAATCGATCTAACAAGGCAGTCACTCCCTCTTTGTTGCTTTCCGCAGGATTCCTGGAAAACATTTAAAGTTGTGCCATTACAAAGTGGCACGTGACCCAATAGAATGCTCTCAGGCGCCTTTAAATTTATTGTCGAAATGGCAAAAAATACAAAAAGTATGATTGTGCTAAAGTTTTTCATAATTGATCTCCCAATTTCTTTGACAAAGAACCAAGCTTTGCCTCTAGTTCTAAGTATAAAGTCTATTTAGCTGGAAAAAAGCGCATGACCGGCAAGTGCGCAGAAATTCAGATTTTTATTGGTTTTTGAGCGATTTCGATAAAAAATTAATTAAAAATATGACTTTTTGGATGGCGGTTGTTTTATGCCAAATTTGTAATTATTCTCTTAGAATCGCACAATTTATTACAAAAGAGGTTCAATTTAAAATGTTGAAAAGAGTTTTGCTGCCAGTTTTTCTCCTGACAATGCTTTCTTGGAGTGATGCGCGGGCTTTAGAAGCTAAAAAAACCGAAAATGTCGAAATTTTTGAAATACACTGGGGTTGCCTGTGCAGGTGCTGCTACAACGTTGGCTGTGATGTACGCGGCATTGACGCTTTGCGGGGCTAAAGTTAATTGGTTTTTTATCAGACATTCGCTTATTTATAATTGTTCGCTAAACCCACAATGCAATCTAGATTGTGAGCAACCATGTTTTACGGAAGCAAAAGGATGTGCGAAATGGATACCTAGCGAATTTTATAGTGGTCCATTGCTTGGGGCGCTTGAACCTAATAAATTGGAATATACTATCTTTATGAGACGATGCCCTGACAAATCACTGATAGGCTATCAATGTCAAAATGGAAAATTTGTACGCATAGAAGATCCACAAGTTGCTTTTTACAGAAATAGCCCAGTAAAGTACAAGCCTAAGAATATAATTTATCCAAGCTATCCAGAAAGACTTTTGGATTCAGCTAAAAGTCCTTGTGGAAATTTCCAAATAGCTAAAACGCGTTTTTGTTCTTTATGGTCAAGGACTATAAAACAAAAAAGATAGGTTGCTTGTCGGCCAAAAAAGCTTAAAATCAGACTCATGTCAAATTTAGATAAAAACTTAACGCCATAAAAAACTGGAAAACTGTGAACAAAAGCCATTTGATGCCCCAGAGTGAAGAGCAAAAGACCTTTGTTTTAGATACAAATGTGCTTTTGAATGATTCTGAGTCACTTTTAAAGTTTGAAAACTGTGACTTGGTGATCCCTTTGATCGTTCTTGAGGAGCTGGACAAAGTAAAAACTGAGCGAACAAGTTTTGGCCGAAACGCTCGAGAAATTAGCCGGCGTCTGGATGGCTTGCGTCAATTCGGTGATCTCAGCCAGGGCGTTAAAATTCCAGAGGCGAAAAACTGTACACTTCGAGTCATCCGCTCAAAAAATGATCCGTCGTTGAGGTCTGAGTTTCCTGCCGATGTTGCCGATAACTCAATAATTTTGACGGCCAAGTCTCTTCAACGAGAGGGCTTTCCAGTTGTTTTTATTTCAAAGGATATCAACGCTCGCATAAAGGCCGATTTAATCGGACTCCCGGCTGAAGATTATCGTAGGGGTCTTTCGCGAGGAGAGGAGCATTTTAAAGGTTTTGTTGAGCTTGAACTCGAGCCAGATTTGGCAAAAAGTATGACTGGCGGGCGGCTTGAGGAGCTTTATGCTGAGTCGACAATTTATCCAAATCAGTACTTTTTGGTCTGGATTGATAAAAGTCGCGATAAATACAGGCTTTTCCGCCATGTTCCAGCAGAAGGCAGAATTATCGAAGTGCGCAGGCAAAAGGAGCTTTGGTCTTTTCATGGCAAAAACCCCAAGCAACAGATGGCTTTGGATCTTTTGACCGATGACACCGTTCAATTGGTCTGTTTGATCGGGCCGGCTGGAACGGGAAAAACCTTTTTGACGCTTTTGGCAGGCCTACACAAAGTTATTATAGAAAAGGCCTATTCACGCCTTTTTGTGGCCAGACCGCTCGTTTCACTGGGGGCTGACATTGGATTTATCCCCGGAGACCTTCAGGAAAAGCTTTTCCACTGGATGCATCCGATTTATGACAACCTTGAGTACATTTTTAACCAAATGCGTGAGCGAGAGGAGATTTGCGAGCTCTTTGGTCGAATCGGTCGCAGGCACGAGGGTGGGTCCGGGCGATGGAGGAATGGACGAGGCCAAAACGGTGGCTACAACTCAAGGTCGCGGTCAAATTTTTCCGATGAACCAATTTATTCATACGCTCCATCGATTCATGAAAGCGTGATGCTTTTGCAACAAAAGGGGCTTTTGGGTCTTGAGGCGATAACTTACATGCGCGGACGGTCGATTCCACGCCAATTTATTTTCATCGATGAGGCGCAAAATTTAACCGCCCAAGAGGTCAAAACCATCATAAGCAGGGCCGGTGAGGGAACCAAGGTCGTCTTGTCAGGAGATCCGTTCCAAATCGACTCTCCGCTTTTAGACTTTTATTCCAGCGGCTTGACGATAACTTCTGAGCATTTAAAGGCCGAATCGCTCGTTGGGACCGTTTTGCTTGAAGAAAGCGAGCGAAGTCCACTGGCAAAAATGGCTATCGAGAAGCTTTAATAAAAATTTTTATACTAAATCTAAGGGGTAAATCATCAAAACTATTCAGCCTGAAATTCTTTCTTGTTATAATTCTGGGTGAAAGCGGGCAATTTAATCCAGTGCCTTGACAGGAATTTTAATGGTAAAAATTTTTAGGAATTCGCTCATTTTTTTAATTTTTTTTGCCTTTAACCCTGAATTGAAGGCTGGTTTGGTAGAGTTGAATAGCGAGCAAATCGTTAAAGAGGCTCAGGCAATTGTTAAAAATCCCCAAAAATACATCCACAATTTTGTTAGACAAGCAATTTTTGTAGGAATTGATCCAGTCGATGGAAGAATAATTCCCAACAAGCAAGAGAGTTCGTCTTGTTTGATTTCTGATCTTTATAGAACAATACAAAATTATCAGCAAAATGTGAGAGATAAAGCTTGGCAAAAATTTAACAAAACCAGAAATAATCCGATCGAAGGATTGATTGATTTGGTCAACACTTTAAACATTGGAATTTTGAGGAGATTTGGTGTTTTTAAGGATCAAGCTAGGGGTAGAGCTGGATTTGAAAGTGCTTATGTAAAGCGATATTTTAAGCCCGGCAATCGAGTTCCTTTTTGTTTAAATTTTATTAGTGAAGCCTATAATGAAATTAAAAATGGAACACAAGATGGATCTCAAATCCAGAATCATGCCATTGCGATCGTTATTTTTAACAAGCTTTTGTATGCCCTATGGGACTGCGTGATGATCCAAAATCGCCAGGAAAAGAAACTGCCTGGTGAAGGAATAGATTTTCGTCAAGCTCCACGACAGCATTTTTACAAAATTCCTGAGCACGAACTGATTAGCAATGTTTTTACCCTTGATTTGCGCGGTAATCGAAAAATAAAACCTTTGATGGATTCTGGCCTAATTTCAACCATTTTTTATCGCTTTGATGAGCGGCAGGCTGGAAATTACCTCTTTATGGATGAGTGGCAGGTTGCAGAATTTACCAAAGCAATTTTTATTTTTACAAGAACGGTGATTGGGCAGCCACTTCCTAATATTACTCAAATGGAGCCACGCAGTTCAATTTTTGTTCCTGAACTAAGCCCTCTTCAGCAGCTTCCTTCTCGGCTTTCATTAAAACCACTTACTACAGAGGGAATTATGCCGGCATTTTCAAGTTCATCTGGCCAGTTGCCCACACAGCTTGCCCTTTTACCAACGCTGACAGGTTCGACAAAATTGCGCGGAGGTAGAACATTAACGCCAGGAACTTTGACACCAAGGATAGAAAGATCCTCAAGTTTTTTAGGGACTCAAACTGTTTTAAGATCTCAAAGCCCAATTTTGCCAAGTCGACCAAGTTTGTCAGGTCAATTTCCAAATTTATCCGTGCCAGCTCCACAGACTCCACAGCTGTTTAGAACGACTACAGAGGTGCTCATTCCATTTCCTCCTTCATCACAGCCTTCTTCGCCATCAAGTTCAAGCT
The DNA here is from genome assembly GCA_964442725.1 of uncultured Pseudomonadota bacterium. GTDB lineage: Bacteria > Babelota > Babeliae > Babelales > CAYTZU01. The sequence continues at coordinate 87 of CAYTZU010000009.1, read as the reverse complement.
CTAGACAAAGATCATCAAGTCTAAGACAACAACGCCCTGCAAGCCCAAATGTGCCAACACCTCCAGCTCCTTTACCTTTTAGTTCGG